>CAYWRB010000139.1:0-7177 GCA_964460025.1 uncultured Hungatella sp. | reverse complement strand
CGCGAGCGTGCCCAGGAGAAAACAATATCATCCTCTCACCGGGCGGACCTTTCACGTCTCCATTAAACACGATCCCCCTACAACCTAGTATCCCACTTCCCACAGAACACCGTATCGCTAGCCTTCCCCTTAAACTCGCTCTTTCCGCAAATCTTCTCAATCGCCGTACGAATACTTATCCTGGTATTCCCATAAGCATGCACAAATGCATGAACCTGCGGCACATCAATCAAATGGTTGGTATAATTCAAACTGATCCCAACCGTAGGAACCTCCGTCACATACCAAGGAAGCTCGCTGGAATGATTGCAGCTCCAGCGAAGTCTCACATGATTCTCCTGAGCATACCCCTTAATATTCAGTACCAGGAACACCACATCATATTTCTCCCTGAACGCTTTCATGCTGCCGCATTCCATCATCTTCATCATGTTCTCCGGCTTCGGTCCTTCCTCCACCTCCAAATCGTGGAAGTTGGGAGCCACATCCACGGTAAATCCGGCTCTCTCCAGCTCCTCAACCACTACCTGTTTCACCGGATCTCCTTTATATGCCTTAGTCGTAGGCGTAGACTGAATAAATACAAGGCGGGCCCGTTTCTGCTTCTCAGGATTGATGGGAAGCTCATGTCTGGTATCCTTTACCAATGTGATACAGCGTTCTGCCGCTTCTTCAGCCAGCTTTATATGCTCCTCACACCCTACTACCTGATCCTTCACATCTGGTGCCGGTGTCACATTCTCCTTCTTGTATAATCCCAGCTTTGCTTTCAGCCCTAGAATTCTGTGAAGCGCATCGCTTAACCGTTCCTCCGTAATGGTTCCGTTTTCAATTCCGGCCTTCATATAGCCGAAGTCTTCTTCCGGATCGTTGGTGAACAGGAACATATCGCATCCGCTGGCAATGGCCTTGGGCACTGCGATCTCTCTCTTTTCCATACAGGCAATGCCGGCCATATGGGAGGCATCTGTGATCACCACGCCGTTGAATCCCATCTCACCACGCAAAAGATCGGTCAAAAGCTCCGGTGCAAGGGTTGCCGGCATGATATCCTCATCCTTAATTCCGGGGCGCAGTTTGCGGCTCATCTCCGGAAGGGCGATATGTCCTACCATGATGCTCTCCAGCCCCTCATCGATCATGGTCTGATATACTTTGCGGAAGGATTTATCCCACTCCTCAACGCTTAAGTCATTGACACCCAGAACCAGATGCTGGTCTCTCTCCTCCACGCCGTCACCTGGGAAATGCTTACAGCAGCAAGCCACATTGCTCTGATGAATTCCGTTTATAAATTCTCTGATGTTCTCAATAACCCTGTCGGCATTGTCCCCATAGGCGCGGGTATTGACGATGGTGTTCCTCCAGTTCATATAGATATCCGCGCAGGGGTTGAACATCCAGTTCACGCCTACGCTGGAAGCCTCACGACCTGCCACATAGCCAATATCGTAAGCCGTCTTTGTCCCCTCACCGGCCGCAGCCTCCACCGCCGTAGCCACAAAGGTTCCGTCAGAGAGGCAGCCGTCGCCTCCGTTGTCACAGTTAGCGGCAATGAGCAGCGGAATCTTGGAATTTTCCTGATAGCATTTGTTCTGATTGTAGACCTGCTCCCGGTCGCCTCCCTGCCACCGCAGGCCGCCCTGATGATAGGTGTCCAGAGTCTTCTTAATCGCCTGGGGATCCAGGCTCTTCCTCATCTGGACAAACAGCTGTCCTACCTTCTCATCCGGACTCATGCCGTCAATGGTATCCTCCACCCACTTAATAGCCTCATCTCCCAGACAAAACGGCTTTTCTCTTAAATTTACCATCCTTCTCCTCCTTCTCTGCTGTCATTGGGCAGTTATCTTTTCTGCAGCGCTTCGCTGCACTTCTTAATTATTATACCGAATTTCCATGGATTCCCCCAGGAAAATTTTTACGGATTTTAGCAAAATTTTATTCTCCCTTCACCTCAATCCCTTCAAAGAAAAACTCCAGAATCTCCCGATAATTTTTCCCGGCCTTTGCCATGGCCTGGGCGCCGTTCTGGCTCATGCCTACGCCGTGGCCGTAGCCTCCTCCATATATGGTAAAGACCGTCACCTGATCACTGTCCGGCTCTCCGCATTCAATGGCAATGAAAGAACTTGGCAGAGAAGACCATCCAGTCACCGTAGTCCCATCCTGCTTTATAATCTCCAGTTCTGCATTGCCCAAGGTGGAGCGGATTGCTCCCTCTCCCTGAACGCTTCTGCTTCCTTCCGTTCCTTCCACTGTCAGCACTTTGCCAATGCCGCCTGTTGACCGCTCCTCCATAACAAGTTTTGTGATGGTTCCGATATCATTTATCTTCTCTTCCAGCTGTCTGCTGGTAAGCTTTGTACTCCATCGGTAAAAAGCATAGTCGGACTCATAGCCCTCCGCCTTATTTTTTATAAAATTCTCAAATTCCTGGTTGGAAGCAAGGTCCAGCTGTCCTCTGCCCTCTCTCACAGCCACCCCTTTCAGGTAGGGAATATCCGACAGACTGGCTCCCCATATGGTGCCGTCAGTGGTATGCCCGCAGGACGTAGAAAAATAAAATGCTTCCGCCGCCTGATCTCCGTACATCACAAGCTCTCCATAGGTTTCATTTACCGCCATATCGGAGGTTGCGTTCCTATCTAAATTGTTAAATACCTGAAACCTGGTGCTGTCATCCACATGGGCCCCATACTGCATATAGCTGTTGCCCTGAATCTGACGATAGGCATAGGTCCTTGCACAAACCGCCTGTGCTTTCAGCGCCTCCTTCTCGTAGCTGACGGGCATCTCACTGGGAACCACTCGTTTTAAATAATCCTCCAGGTACAGCTCATCTACCAGTACGAGAGAGTTATCCTCCTGGTCAATCTCCAGACGTCCGGGATAGACAGGGATTCCGTTAGCCCTCTCCACAGACAGCACCCGTATTCCTTTTTCTCTGTCATCCGGTTCGAAAATAATTCTTCCCTTCTTTAAAAGTTCATCGTCAGGAGTCAAGGTCATGGTATCTCCGCTTTCAAACGTATATTCTTCTTGATTCACCGTATAGGTGCCGCCGCTTAAAAACTCCAATTGAAGCCTGTCATGAAACACGGATTGAAAATTGGTATTCATCACCAGAACACGTATGGTATCGGCCTGGAATGGCCGGATAACCAGGGCTGCGCACAGCTTTCCGTCTGCCGCTACAAACTCCTGGCAGTCATAGCCCACTAAAATATCGCTTATGTTCTGCCTCTCAAACTCTCCGTAGGTCTTATAGACCTGAAATCCTTCCTCCACAGGAATCTCCCCGTAACCTTCGATCTCTATGGATTCGTCTTTCACAGATAAAACTTTGCCTCCGATTTTCTCCTTCTTTAGGGTAATCTTTTTGACCTCTCCCTGGGAAAGATGGAGATCAGCAATCTGGCCTTCCATATCCTTTGGCGACTTTACCTTTTTCTTAAAGGAAAACTCTCTTGTGATATCTCCCACATACCCGGTCAGCTGGTTTTCCTCTGCTTCGGAAATCCAGATATTTTTGTATACAACATCATCGCTTACCTTCTCTATGACACGGATGATTTCACTGCCCCGCTTAAGCACCAGAATCTCCTTGTCCAGATATTTGGACAGGGCAAGACCCTCGAACCCAAATCTGCCCTGATCCGTATGTACCACCCAAGCCTCTTCGTCTCCTCCGTTCTCCGGAGTGCCGCAGATCACCAGGCTCTCCCTGACTACTTCAGCCTCCTCTGATTCCTGGCACAGCTGCTCATACAGCTCCCACCACCGGTCCTTTGGAAATGGCTTTTCACGGTTTTTCTTGGTCACCTCCACCTGCCCGGACAGCTTCTCCGACACCTTTCCCAGAAAATAAGCTGCTTCCTCATAGGTAAGCTGACCTTCCGCCTCCTTTAACACCGCCGGCGTCAACTCCTCTGAAATCATGTCATGGCGATACAGATAGTCCATATATTTTACATACCAGTGGTCCTGGCTGCCTGCCGGGAAATAGGAGTTTTCTGTTTCTGCTTCCTGTTCACACTGATCCTTCGAGGTAAGAAAAAGAGCCGCTGATTTGTAGGCAGCGGCTCTGGAAATTCCTTCCCTCTCAGGTTCCTTCCACAAAATGATTCCGATCAAAACAACAACCACCAGGGGAACCCCTATCATCCAGCCTATCATTCTCTTTCTCTTCACTGCTTACTCCCTACCTGATATATGTTTTTTTCTTTTCATCAATATAGTCCAGATCCCCATAATCCTTTGTAGCTGTTGACAGCTGCTTCGAAGCCAGCCGTTTTTCTATAAACTCTGAAATAAGCCTGTATATCACTGCAAACGTAGGCACGCCGATAATCATGCCCACAGGCCCCATGATCCCTCCGAAAAAGAGAATGGAAAACAGCACCCAGAAGCTGGATACCCCCGTAGAATTGCCTAAAATCTTTGGTCCTAAAATATTACCGTCAAACTGCTGGATCACCAGTATGGAAATCAGAAACCAGATACAGCTTTTAGGGCTTACCAGCAAAAGCAGAATGGCACTGGGGATGGCACCGATAAAGGGGCCAAAAAACGGAATCACATTGGTTACGCCAATAATCACACTGATCAACAGGGTGTATGGCATCTTCAGAATACTCAGCCAGACAAATGTGATAATACCGATCAGCAGAGAATCCACCAGTTTGCCGATAATAAATCCTCCGAACACCTTGTGGACAAATCTCAGCTTTTCAATGATCTCATTGGCCCCATGTATAGAAAAGAGACCGTAAATGATCTTTTTCCCCTGAGCACACAACGTATCCTTAATATTCAGAAGGTAAACCATGACAATCATGCCGATCAACGTATTTTTCACCAGATTGATAACACTGACAATTCCTGAATAAAGTCCTGTCAGGACCTTCTCTATATTGGCCATAAGCCCGGTTTCGGACTGAATCCAGTCCATCAGCCGTTCCACCGCCTGGTTGTAATTGGCAAGAACCGTTGCCTCCACTTCCGGATAATTGGCAAAGATTCCCTCAATCCAGCCTGAGATCACCTGGGCATAGGAAGGAATGGAATTCACAATTCCCACAAGACTCTTCCATATCTCGGGAATAATCATAGAAAACAAACCAAATACCACAGCCACAAGGACCACAAGGCTTCCCACGGTGGCTCCTGTTTTAACCAGACTGTTTTTCTTAAAAATTCTGCCTAAGATCTTAGTCAGCCGGTTATAGACCGGAGACAGAAGATAAGCCAGGATAGCTCCGTATGTAATGGGAGCTAAAATTCCATTCACCGTCCGGATGGCCTGTCTCACTGTCTGCCAACGCAAAAACAATAAGGCAACCAGAATACAAGATATGATTACCACCACTGCCGTAACGCCCCAGCAGACATATTCGTAAAACTTGTGTTCTTTCATAATTTTTTATATCATCCTTTGCCTTTTCGCTATTTTTCCTTTTTTGTGCCCTCTTAAATAAGAGTACCATATTTTTACCAAAAAGCAAAGGGTTTCGGTAACATAAAAGCAGCGATTTCTCGCTGCTTTTCTTTTGTAACCCCAAAATGCCGGTTCTTACTTTTTGACTCCTAGCCAAGCTAGGTGGGTGACCGCACTCTGGCTTCTGCCTTCCACTCAAAAGGAGGCCTGACATCCACCAGAAAATATAGGAATCCCTTATGTCATAATGTAGGTTCAAAAATTGTAAGAGTATCGAACATTCCAGGAGTTACTTTTGTTTTTTTCTAGGAACATTATACACTACTATACCGTGTTTTTCAATCCTATTTTTATATGAAAATCTGGTAAATCATTGCAGCTCCGGTCAATGTCATGACGTAAACTGGTAACTTCGTTTCAATGTATGTTCTGTTTTGAACAGTTATTCATACTCAGGACAAATTTTCCGGGCCGAATCCCATGGGAAGCAGCTGCTCTAAGGTAAATTCTTTGTATTCCTCAGGAGACTTGGCTAAAATCACCTGAAACGTCTTTGGGTTACAGAACTCTCTCATGACCTGCCTGCACACGCCGCATGGCGGGCAGTAGTCCGTGATGACCCCATCCTTGCCGCCGCAGATGGCAATGGCCTGAAACTCCCGTCTGCCTTCATTGATGGCACGTACGAAGGCACTCCTCTCGGCACAGATGGAAGGGGAGTAGGCGGCATTTTCAATGTTGAACCCGGTGTACACGGTTCCGTCTTTGCAGAGGAGAGCTGCCGCCACATGAAAATGAGAATAAGGTACGTAGGAATCAGGAAGAACATCAATAGCTGCCTGAATCAGAGTCTGTCTGTCCATTTAGAGCCTCCTTCTGTTTGATCAATTTCACAATGCGGCTGGTTCCCAGTCTCTGGGCGCCCAGATCCATGAATTTTTGGGCGTCTTCTAAGGAAGAGATCCCTCCTGCCGCTTTGATTTTTACGTTCTCTCCCACATATTTCTTAAAGAGGGCGATGTCCTCAAAGGTGGCTCCTGCCTTGGAGAAGCCGGTAGAGGTCTTGATAAAATCAGCCCCTGACTCCGTGACAATCTGACACATTTTCATCTTCTCTTCTTCCGTCAGAAGGCAGGTCTCAATAATCACCTTCAGCACATGGTCTCCGCAGACCGCTTTGATGGAACGGATCTCCTCCAGGATTCTCTCGTACCGTCTGCTTTTCAGGTCTCCGATGTTGATCACCATGTCAATCTCGTCGGCCCCATTCTCCAGGGCATCCTCTGTCTCGAAAACTTTCACCGCAGTGGTATGATATCCGTTGGGAAATCCTATGACCGTACACACCGCTATTTTGTCTCCCACATATCCCTTTGCCTGTTCCACAAAGGACGGCGGAATACAGACGGAAGCCGTCCCGTATTTTATGCCGTCGTCGCAGATCTGGCGAATCTCCTCCCAGACTGCCTGCTGAGACAGAAGGGTATGATCTACCGCACCAAGAATCTTTTTCACATCCATCTTACAGTTCTCCTTCTCCTTCAAGTTCTTTTATTTGGTATACCTGATATTCTCTGTCATAAACATAGCCTAATTTCTCCGCAAGCCCTACGGACTGTAAATTGACGGCGCTCCAGTTTGGAACCAGATCTTTCTCAAGGCATTCCAGAAGAAATGCCGCGCTGCATGCCAGAGCCAATCCCTGTCTGCGATACTCCTTTTTCGTGCTTACCTGGA
>CAYWRB010000138.1:0-7261 GCA_964460025.1 uncultured Hungatella sp. | reverse complement strand
AATTTGTAATGCGCTACAATGATTATATCTATTCGGAACACGATTATGGAAACGGCGCCCCTTTGACCATGATTGAAGCTCACACTCTTACTTATATTGAAGACCATCCGGGAGCCACCGTTACGGAACTGACAAACTACTGGCACAAAACAAAGGGTGCTGTCTCCCAGATTGTAAGCAGGCTGGAAGCCCTTGGGCTTGTGAAAAAAACAAAAAAAGAAGGCAACGCCAAAAACGTATGCCTCTATGTTACGGAATGCGGTTTTCAGACCAGCAGGGCTCATAAGCTTTATGACACGCTGGATATCACAAAGACCTTAAGTGAAATCCAAAAAGAATGCACCCCCGCAGAAATCGATACTTTTTATAAAGTAATATCTGTCTATTACAAAGTAATCTGCAAAGATTTTGAGGAAAATAAGATTCCAAAACGGTATGGCAAACGGAGACAGTAAAAGGAGGCCACTTAAGCCTGCCCATTCCGACCGGAGTTTTCCGGGCCGAATACGGGCAGGCCTATTTATTTCCCCTTATCTTTTATTTGAACCTTCTAAAAATGCAGCACTCCCAATACAATTCCCGCAATCAAACATACAAGGCTGACTCCCCAAATCCAGAAAAAGGAAGATTTAATATGGTCCTTAATCTCCACTCCTGCCAAACCGGTTCCAAGGAAGGTAGCCGGTACCACCGGGCTGATGAACGTAGCGCAGTTTCTGCAGACCACCATAGAGATTGCGATATGAGCCGGATTCACCCCAAACTCATTGCCGATTCCAATCAGTACCGGAAGAAGTCCGAAGAAATAGGAATCCGTACAGAACAAAAGGGTCAGCGGCACGGACAGAATCCCGATAATCAGCGGAAGGAACCTTCCCATGGACACAGGGATAAAGGATGCCAGAACATTTGCCATATGTACCATAATCTCGCTTTCCTCAAGGACTCCCAGGAACACGCCTGCTGCCAGGATAGTAGATGCCATCATGAGAGCCGGGCCGGAATGAGATTTGATTATCTTGTTCTGCAGCTTTGCGCCAGGGTAGTTGACAAGCAGTGCAACCGCACATCCAATCATAAACGTATAATAAGAAGGTACATCCAAGAAAATCAAACACACAATGATAATCAACGTCAGCAGTACGTTAAATCCAAACAGCTTCGGTCTGGCCAGTTCCCCGGCGCCTTTATCCTCGCTGTCCTCCTTCACATCCGTCAGGACTTCTCCGCTTCCGGCCACCGCCGCAGCGCCTGCGCCTCTCTTTTTCTCAATATTTCCCCAGATAAACGCCGTGGCAAATGCAATCACGATTCCCACAATCTGCATAGGCAGAAGCTGCATCCAAAGCTCATTGGGGTCAATTCCCAGAACCGTAGCAGACCTCATGGTAGGGCCGCCCCATGGAAGCAGGTTCATAACGCCCATAGCTGTCACACAGATTAAAAGCAGTGTGGTAGGACGCATATTCAGCCTCTTATACACCGGAAGCATAGCCGGAATCGTAATCAGGAATGTGGATGCTCCGCCGCCGTCCAGATGCCCAATCATGGCAATCACACAAGTCATAACAGCAACTCCCACAACATTGCTTCCTACTTTTTTCATCAGCGCATTGATAATCCGGTCAAACATACCCGCATCCGTCATAATTCCAAAAAACAGCACGGAAAAGATAAATAATGCCGCCGTTGAATGTACCCCTGAAACTCCTGCCTTAATAAAATCCCCCATCTCCCCGATGGTAAATGTCCCCGTAGCCACCAGAATCGCCGCTGTCACCGTAGACACCCCGATAAAAGCCAAAGCCGGAACCGTTACGTTTCTAAGCAGCAAAACAATAATTCCAATGATGGTTACAAACCCCAGCAGGGCCAGCATTGTTTCGTTCATGAATCGCTCCTCCATTCATTTGTTTTCTTGATGTCTCAATCATAGAGGAGCAACCTTACACACTTACATTTTCTGCCTTACAATTTATTAAGAAACCTCTTTCAATGTATTAAGTCAACTATAGGAGCCCATACGGTTTTCAGACCATATCAGTCTCTGCAATTCCGTATTACTTCCAGAATCGTTGTATCCGATACCGGCTTTGCCAGATATCCGTCAATCACTCCCTTCTCCTTTGCCTCAACAATATCCTTTGTAAAATAATCCACCATAATAATCTTTATCATATCCGGATATTTCCCCTGAACAGACATGCAGAATTCCACTCCGCTTCCGCACTCGATTCTCTCATCAATCACCAACACATCCGGACTTTCCTCCTCCAAAAGTCTGTGCAGTTCTCTTTTTTCTCTGCACGTAAAAACCTGAAGGCCCAATTTGGAGAAATTTCGGTCAAGCATCTGCAGAATCTTAACATTATCATCTGCAATCACAATTTTTAACTCTTCCTTACCATTCTGACGGATTACTTCCCCTTCCTTTCCCTTCTCCATAACAGGCAGGAAAATATGAAAAATCGTTCCCTTCCCGGGTTCACTCTCCGCATAAATATGCCCTTTATGGGAAGTGACAATCTGTTCCGCCAGTGCCAGGCCAAGTCCTGTCCCTTCTCCGGCCTTTTTGGTGGTAAAAAACGGAATAAATATCTGGCGCAGCGTATCCCCATCCATTCCGCAGCCATTATCCTTAATATCAATCCTTATGTATCGGTTCCATGCCTCCGATATGCCTGATGCCTCCAATTCCGGTATGCCCAAAAGTTCCTCCCGTTTCACAGATTTTGCTTTGAAACAGATATGCCCTTCCTTTTTGCCGATTGCATGTACCGCATTGACACAAATATTTAAAATAACCTGATTAAGTTGGGTTCCGTTTCCCAGAATACATTCCTCATGCAGGTCTGTCTCCCTTTCTAAATGAATATTTACCGGACAGATGGATTCAATCATTTTCAAAACCCTGGAACATAATTTTTCCGCCGGAATACTTTTATATACCGTCTCCACATTTCTTCTGCTGAGAGAAGCAATCTGGCGTATCACATCCTTTGCTTTCTCTGACGCTTCATAGATTTCCTTGGCGCTGTCATAGGCATCGGATTCCTCCGGAAACTCCATCATCAAAAGCTCCGCATATCCCATAATGGGTGTCAAGAAATTATTGAATTCATGGGCAATGCCGCCGGTCATGGTTCCCATCACCTGAAGCCTCTGCTGATGGGCCAGCATTTCCTCCCCCTGATGAATCTCTTCCAATTTCTCATTCATTTCTCGAAGGGCCTCAATCTCTTCCCTGGCTTTTCCGCGCTCTAAAAGCAGCTTTCCCACAGCAGCAATCAACAGGACGAATACTGCCAGTGCCCCGATAAACAACAGAGATACCTTCCGAAACCCTGCCTCTATAGGGCCGCAAAAATCATCATAATCCACAACCGCACTGATGACCCAAAAATCATCTGCCACCTGAACCGGCGCATATGCACTGATTTTCTTAACTCTGGCCATTTCCTCACTGCCCCACCAGTATGAAAAATATTCGGAAATGCCTTTCTGTCCGCTGCACTGTTCCTCTATCATGGCTTCCAGACTGGCATAATCCAAATCAGGATACAATTTTCTTCTTCCCTCAATTACCTGAATTCCCCACTGCTCCCGTTCCGGATGCATCAGAATCAACCCTTCGGAATTTTTTACCAGAATATATCCGTTGGTTCCGATGCGAATCTCTTCAACCAACTGCTGATAATACTTCTCTTCGTCTACGGCCAGGCACAGATATCTTCCTGCATTTACCTGTTTTTTAAACACCAGATATTTCCGCCCATCTTCATTCTCATATTGGCAGATACTCTCATTTTCATCAATCTTTGTGATTAAAATGGGATTTTTGAGATGGATTCCATATATGGCCTCCGTCGGATTTCCCGTCTCATCTTCCCAGAAAATGTCCCGTTCAAGTCCGCCTTTGGTTTCCAGATAGGCCCTGTAAATTTCTTCTCTGGCTGCCCTTCCATCCATATCCGCTAAAAATGCCAGATTATTCCGATATTCTATCATGGAAAGTTCCATACTTTCAGCTAAAATCTCTGATGTGATTAAAAGCTGCTGTTTCTGATTCTCCATAATTTTATCCCGGTAATCGTCCCATATGGCACAGCCTACTCCTAAAATAACTGCCAAAACTATCAGAAGCAAAACCCCTGACATTGATTGTATCCTGTGTTTCTCCATGATTTTATCCAAGCATCCATTTCCCCTTTTTCATTGATTGACTTGACATCACTATAATATTATAATATTTTTAAGAAAGCGTACAGCCTTTTATTTATGTGAAATGTTATAAACATCCCAAGGAGGAGTTCCCATGCCGGATAAAGTATTAATCGCAGATGATGACCCTGCTATCTGCAAGCTTTTAGAAAAGGTTATGCACAGCAACGGGCTTGAGACTACGGTGGTAAACAGCGGAGCAGATGCTCTCCTTCAGATTAAAAACCATACTTTTGATATTATCCTGATGGATGTGATGCTTGGTGATATGGAAGGTTTTGATGTGATTAAGGAAATCCGCAGCCAGGGAATCCGCACTCCCGTCATGATTGTCAGCGGCCGGAATGAAGACTATGATTCCCTCTACGGCCTGTCTTTAGGCGCCGATGACTATATCACAAAGCCATTCCGTCCTCTGGTTCTGGGCGCTAAAGTAAAGGCTCTTATAAGAAGAGACAAGAACCTGGTTATTGAAAAGGACGACTCCCATACCTTAACATGCGGGCCGTTTACTTACAATACTTCTACCATGCGTTTTTATAAAAATGAGGAAGAGCTGATACTATCCGCCAAGGAAGGTGTACTTCTCCTTCTGTTTATGAATCATCCACAGCAGGTATTTACCAAGGATATGATTTATGAACATGTGTGGGGCAATACCGTAGCTGTGGATGACAATGCCATCATGGTATATATCAACCGGCTGCGAAGCAAGGTGGAGGAGGATAAGCAGAATCCCAAGCATATCATAACCGTTCGGGGACTGGGCTACCGGTTTGTTCCTTAAGGACCGCCGGAATCCTTCCCTGGAGAAGAGGTATAATCACAATGGCGCATCCAACTCCCCAGAATGACGAAATCCAGTTTGATTTATGTGCATATATCTTACAATGTATTGACATTTACCTTAATTTATTTTAAAATAACCATATTCAGAACAAAAAGGAGAATGATGTTATGGCAAATATCAATGTTACTTTCCGTATAGATGAGGATATCAAACATCAGGCCGACGACCTTTTTTCTGATTTGGGAATGTCTCTATCGGGAGCAATAACCGTGTTCATCAAACAGGCTATCCGCCAGCAAGCCATTCCTTTTCGGATTGCCCGGGATATTCCCAACCGTGATACCTTAGAAGCAATTGAGGAAGTACAACGGCTTAAAAATGAGCCAACAAAAAAGACTTATGATTCTTTTAATGATATTTTAAAGGAGCTCGATGGTGAAGTATAAAATCGTACAAACCGGAAGATTCAAAAAGGATTTAAAATTAGCGAGAAAACGAGGCTATAACCTTGCTTTGCTTGCAGCAGTTGTAGATACACTTGCATCAGGTGATCCGTTACCAGAATATTATAAAGATCACCGTTTATCCGGCAATTACAGCGGCTGCAGAGAGTGCCATATAGCTCCTGATTGGCTATTGATCTATGAGATAGCTGATGATGAACTTTTTCTCTACCTCACCAGAACAGGAACACACAGCGATCTATTTTAATCTATGAAACGTGTGTCGCTGGACGCACAACTTAAAACAGGCGCGGCACCGAGAGATATCGGCCCGCGCCTGTTTCCGTCCAAGAGTCATCATGACTATCCGCAGAGATAGAAGGACTACTCCTGGCTGTTACGATAATGATTATCAGACACCCGTCCGCGATGATCTGTCTCTCCGGTTCTGTCAACATTCCTGTGGATACTGGGAACTCTGTAACAGTCCTGTCCGGCTTTACTACAAAGGCAGAAAAGCTCTCTTTGTTCTCCAACACCGCGCTCCTGACACCCGGTATAAAGTACGGATACGCTCTCCCCATGAGATTTCCCCGGCTATCGAGCAGGAACTTCTGAACGCGTTCCCACTTCAAAAGGCTATGGTCATCAATACACAGTTTTCTCCTTATATAGACAGTCTCCGCCAGATCGGAAAAGCAGGCGCGGATCATCTGGATCGACTATTGCAGGAGCATTTGGTTCTTGGAGTGGCCTGGGGCAAGACGATCTACAGTGTCATCACCCTGGTCCCGCAGATCACGTCTTTATATAATGGGACTTATCATTTTTTTGATGCTCCCTTATATGTAAAGGATACCGTGCGGATGCTTCTGCACCACGCGCAGACAGATCCCTCTCCGGACAGCCGGCCTGTCATGCCCTAAAACCGGATGGTCAACAAAAAAGAGCTGTCGCAAAACAGCTTCTATATACAAGATAAGCGTTCAGACCACGGAGGTCACAGCCATATCTTGCATATGAGCGATATCTTGCGACAGCCTTTTCTACGGATCTATCGTTTCAGCTCCCTTATAATTTCGAATACCCATACGCGTTCACCAGCGCGTCCAGCTTCTGCCCCTTTTTGCACAGCGGGCACTCTCTGTAGTCATAGTCCACATAATCCGGCAGATCCTTCTTCCCGAACACCGCCCGGACCGGCACGCCGGCCACATCCTCCACGGCGCTGAAGATCGCGGACACGCCCTGCAGCAGGCCGCCGTAGTACTGGACGCTCTCGATCGCCTTGATCGCGGAAAAACCGGTGGTGACGGTGGCCATCAGGATGATCACATGCTTGCCCTTGACCATGGGGACGATATTATCCCGGAAGATGATCTGGCTGTTGTTGTTGAACTCCGGCTTCACGATGTAGATCGTCTTGTGCTGGTTCATGGAGAGGAAACCGTTCCGGCTCAGCTCCTCGGCCAGGAAGGCCCCGATGACCTCCGTTCCTTCCATACACACGATGGTATCGACGACGGTCCCGTACAAGTACATGCCCACCATACCCTTCGCTACATCCTGCGCCTCAAGTGCCCTGGTCTTTAATGTGGTCATATCCAGATAATAATTGATATGCGAGTGGTTCGTTGCAAAATGGCCCGGCGTCACCTTTAACGCGGCATTTGTACCGATCGTTGCGATCTTCCTGTACCTGGTCTCCATGAAAACACCCCTTTCTAAGATCTGAAAACCCCTTCTTGCTACCCTGCTACTTTATCCTGATAATATCCCAGCGGCCGCACCACTTAGCTTAACCTGC
>CAYWRB010000137.1:0-7268 GCA_964460025.1 uncultured Hungatella sp. | reverse complement strand
ATGCAAGAAGACAGATGCTGAAAGTTCTCTATGATGTTACGGAAGTTCCTTCCACACCGGCAGGAAGAAAGAGAAACACCAAATCAGTTGATCTTCCGGCAAAACTGTTTGATGAGATTGCACCAAAGTATGTAAACAGAAACGGCGGTTATACCAGAATCGTGAAGATCGGACAGCGCAAGGGTGACGGCGCTATGGAAGTACTGCTTGAATTAGTATAATAGAATCGTAAGAAAACCACGGTAATGCATGAGGGCGACTCACATAGCCGTGGTTTTTTATTTAACAGAAAGAAAAAAGGTGTTAAGGAAAAGAAAGAATATCGTAAGTTGACGGAAAATATGGGAAAGTTTATAATAAATGATATAAAAAAAGGAAAAGGCAGGGCTGAATAGTCAGATTCAGATTAGGCAAGGAGGAATTGTAATGGGAAAGAGATGTAAGAGTATTTTGTGTCTGCTGCTGTTTGTCTGCCTGATTGTGGGGCTGCAGCCGGATACGGCGCTGGCTGCAACGAAGAGTATCACTTCTGTGACTATAAGAGTAGGGACAGATACAGGAGTGGGGAATCATCTGCCGGATCAGATAGACCTTGTTGACAATTCTACGGATACCCGGGATGGTACTTATGCGGCTACCAACTCGGAAAAGTATTATGTTCGGGAGGCGGAATGGGTTACCTCCACCAATCAGTATATGAAGGTGGGGCAGGAGCCTAAGATGCGGGTCTATATTTATATCAATGACAGCAATTACGCGTTTCGCGGAACTTATAGTGCCAGCAATGTTAATGTCAAGGGGGGAACCTTTGTCAGTGCCAAAAGAAACGGCAGCAGGGAATTGGAAGTTGTGGTAAAGCTGAATGGGATTAAAGGAGAGTATCCTGTGCCGTCGGAGGCCACGTGGTCCGATTCGGTCTTGGGAAGAGCCAGATGGAATGTGGACATAGACGATGACGACTATATCTCTTCCATTACATCCGGTTACTATGATATCTATCTGTACCGCGGAAGCAGTGTGGTAACGAAAGTAGAAAGCTATAAAGGAAAATCCTATGACTTTTATCCATATATGACAAAAGCAGGAAATTACAGCTACAGAGTCAGGACCGTTCCCTATACGGAGGCAGAGAAGAAGTACGGAAAGAAAAGCGGCTGGTTGGAGTCGGACGAGATCTATATAGATGCGGAGAATGTATCCAACGGAAGCGGACAAAACAGCAATAACGGACAGACCAGCAGCGGTACGGCTATAAATCATGTGGGATGGATTTTGGATAATGGGACCTGGTATTATCGGTATCCTGATGGTACCTACCAGAGAGACTCCTGGCTGAACGTAAACGGCTTCTGGTATTTGTTCGATTCATCGGGAAGAATGCTGACCGGATGGCAGAATAAAAACGGGCTGACCTATTATTTGCTGGACAGCGGGGCTATGTATTCCGGGTGGATCAGAGGCGGAGGCCGGTGGTACTATTTAAACAGATTAGAGGACGGCGGTGTGGAAGGCGCAATGAGGACCGGTTGGCTGACAACCGGCGGTCAGACCTATTACCTGCAGCCGGACGGAACCATGGTGGAAGGCTGGTATGAGATAGGCGGAAATTGGTATTATTTCTATCCTGGTTCCGGGCAGAAGGCGGTAAATACGGTCATTGATACATTTTATGTGGATTCCAACGGCGTGTGGAGAAGATAATTCTATTAGGTGAGAGAGGGAAGATTATGGGCGGTGTAAATAGAACAATCCTGTTTGGCAGAAGGCTGTTGTTTACGATCTTGATAAGCATGCTTTTCGTATTTCCGGTTTTGGCCGCGGAGAGAACTTATTTTTCCATTCCTGAGGAGGCATACTGGAGCGAGCACGACAATGGTGTTGCCCGCTGGACAAAGGTAGATAAAGCAAAACAGTATGAAGTGGTCTTGTACCGAGACGGTTCCCGCGTAAAAAAAGTGACGGTTAAGGGGACCAGGGCCGATCTGTCAGAATATATGAAGAATAATCAGGTATACACCTTCGCTGTAAGAGCGATTCCTACGGACAATCAGAAAAGCTATAGGGCCGGTGAGTGGATGTATTCCGATGAACTGGCAGTAGACTGGCTGGGAACCACCAGCGGACGGTGGAGAAACTACAGTACAGGAAAGAAATATCAAAAAGAGGACAAAAGTTACTGTGTCGGCTGGGAGAAGATCAATGGAATCTGGTATTATTTCAATGAGGAAGGATATGCCCAGACCGGCTGGCTCTCCCTGGGAGACAAACGATATTATCTGGACGAAGAGGGCAAGATGCTGACCGGCTGGCTCCAGCAGGGAGAAGATTGGTATTACCTGGATCCCAGCGGTGCTATGCTGACCGGCTGGGTGCAGGGAGGAGGTCCTGGATCGTGGTATTACCTGGGAGCTGACGGTAAGATGCTTTCCAACACGGTAGTAGAAGGGCATCAGCTGGACGGGACAGGATTGATGATAAATTAAAGAGAGCATTGGGGCAAAAGGTGTGGCCGGAAGGCTGCGCCTTTTTCTTATGGCTTTTGCTTATACATACGAAATGCTTGACTATTGAAGGGAATTCATCTAAAATGGGAAAACATAGAAAGAAGGACTGTTATGAATATTATAAAAGCAAGCAAGCTGATCTATGAATATATTAGAAGAGACGAAGAGGAAAACATAGAGGAAGTGGACAGAGCCATTGACAACCTGAATGTGGAGATCGAAAAGGGAAGCTTTGTAGCCATTTTAGGACACAACGGCTCCGGTAAATCCACATTTGCCAAGCAGATCAATGGAATTCTGACACCGACGGAGGGAACCGTCTGGGTTTCCGGAATGAACACCGCTGATGAGGAATCCGTCTGGGAGATCCGGAAGAAGGCCGGCATGGTGTTCCAGAATCCGGACAATCAGATTATCGGCAACGTGGTAGAAGAAGATGTAGGATTCGGACCGGAAAATATAGGAGTCCCTACGGAGGATATATGGAAACGGGTAGATGAAAGCCTGAAGGCAGTAGGCATGACGGCGTATCGCCATAAATCCCCCAACAAGCTGTCCGGAGGGCAGAAGCAGAGAGTGGCCATAGCCGGAGTCATGGCTATGAGACCCGAATGCATTGTTCTGGATGAACCTACGGCCATGCTGGACCCTAACGGGCGCAAAGAAGTGATCCGGACCGTAAGAGAACTGAATCAGCAGGAAGGGATCACCGTGCTTTTGATCACTCACTATATGGAGGAAGTGATTCAGGCAGACAGGGTAATCGTTATGGATGACGGGAAGCTGGTGATGGATGGAACGCCAAGGGAGATATTTTCCAAGGTTGAGCAGCTGAAATCATACCGCCTGGATGTGCCTCAGGTGACGGAACTGGCATATGAACTTAGGAAAGCGGGTGTTGATCTGCCGGAGGGGATTCTGACTCAGAAAGAACTTTTGGATCATCTGCTGCCTATCTTAAGAAATAAAAACCAAATGGCCCCAGGGGAGAAAGAACATGTCAATTAAAGTAGAAAACTTAAACTATATTTACGGACAGGGAACGGCCTTTGAACAACATGCTCTAAAGGATGTCAGCTTCGAGATACCGGACCATCAGTTTGTAGGGCTTATCGGTCATACGGGATCCGGAAAGTCCACACTGATTCAGCATTTGAATGGATTGATACGGCCTTCCAGCGGGACTATCTGGTTCAACGGGACAGACATTTACAGTGAAGGCTACAGTTTAAAACAGTTGAGAAGTAAGGTGGGATTGGTGTTCCAATATCCGGAGCATCAATTATTTGAGATAGACGTGTTCTCGGATGTGTGTTATGGGCCAAGGAATTTAGGGCTGACCGAAGAAGAGGTGAAAGAGCGGGCGAAAGAGGCGCTTCAGCTGGTAGGATTAAAAGAAAAATACTGGGAACAGTCTCCGTTTGAATTGTCAGGAGGCCAGAAGAGACGTGTGGCAATCGCAGGAGTGCTGGCCATGAGACCGGAGGTTTTAATTCTGGACGAGCCGACGGCCGGGTTGGACCCAAGGGGACGGGATGAAATCCTGGATCAGATTGAAGAACTGCACAACAGGCAGGGAATGACGATCATATTAGTATCCCATAGTATGGAAGACATTGCCAGATATGCAGACAGGCTGATGGTGATGAATCATGGAGAAAAGGCATTTGACGGAGCTCCCAAAGAAGTATTTGACCATTATAAAGAGTTGGAAGCCATGGGACTGGCCGCTCCTCAGGTGACGTATATAAGCCATGCCCTGAAAGAGGAAGGCTTTCCTATTGAGGGCCGCATTACTACGGTAGAAGAAGCCAGAGATGCAATTCTGAAACTTTTGGGATGATACCGTTTCGTTGGAGGAAGACATGATTAGAGATATTACATTAGGACAGTATTACCCGGTGAATTCCGTACTTCACAGGATGGATCCCAGGACAAAACTGTTTGGAACTATGGTGTTTATCATATCGTTATTTTTGGCGGACAGCATCTGGGCGTATGCATTGGCCACCCTGTTTTTGGTATTCTGCATCCGCATGTCCAAAGTGCCCTTTTCCTTTATGGTCCGTGGGCTGAAGGCAATCGTATTTCTTCTGCTTATCAGCGTCAGCTTTAACTTATTTCTGACAGATGGAGAGGAATTGTTCCGGCTGGGATTTCTAAGGGTCACCAGGGAAGGGTTGAGAATGTCTTGTTTTATGGGACTGCGTCTGATTTATTTGGTTATCGGGTCTTCGATCATGACACTGACAACTACCCCCAATCAGCTGACGGACGGACTGGAAAAAAGCCTTGGAATCTTAAAACTGGTCCGTGTACCGGTTCATGAGATTTCTATGATGATGTCCATCGCTTTGCGGTTCATACCGATTCTGGTAGAAGAGACCGATAAGATCATGAAGGCGCAGATGGCCAGAGGGGCAGACTTTGAAAGCGGCAATCTGATTCAGAAGGCCAAAAGCATGGTGCCTCTGTTGGTGCCGCTGTTTATTTCCGCCTTCAGGCGGGCCACGGACCTGGCTATGGCTATGGAGGCCAGATGTTATCGAGGCGGTGAAGGAAGAACCAAGATGAAGCCTTTAAAATATGAGAGGCGGGACAGGATGGCCTATCTGGTATACGGAATCTATATGGCCGGTATCATTGGGATCAGAGTGGCATTGTGACGCAGCAGATTGGCAGGTTAAGGGGGATCCGGGCGGCTGCTGTGACAAAGACAGACAGTGGAGAAAGGAACACAGATGAAACGAGTCAGAATGGTGCTGGCATACGACGGAACCAATTACTGTGGATGGCAGCTGCAGCCCAACGGGCTGGCTATTGAAGAGGTGCTGAATCAGACCCTCTCCCAGCTTTTGAAGGAGACAATCACGGTCATAGGAGCCAGCAGAACGGATTCCGGGGTTCATGCGGAGGGAAATGTAGCCGTGTTTGACACGGAGAATCGGATGCCGGCAGATAAGATCTGTTTTGCCTTGAATCAACGGCTTCCTGAGGATATCCGAATACTCAGTTCCGATCAAGTACCTTTGACATGGCATCCGAGAAAGCAGAATTGTATAAAGACGTATGAGTATCGGATTCTGAACAGAAAGACGGCTATGCCGACAAAAAGGCTGTACTCCCATTTTTGTTACTTTCCGCTGGATGTGGAGAAGATGAGAACGGCGGCATCCTATCTGGTGGGAGAACATGATTTTAAAAGTTTCTGCACGGTGAGAGGGCAGGCGGAAGAGACTGTGCGGACCATATATACGCTGGATGTGGAGAAAGAAGAGGATATGATTACAATCCGCATCAGTGGAAGCGGATTTTTGTACAATATGGTGCGTATTATTGCCGGGACGTTGATGAAGACAGGGATGGGAGTCTATCCGCCGGAACATGTGAAAGAGATTCTGAAAGCCCGGGACAGGCAGGCAGCAGGGCCTACGGCTCCGGCTCGGGGACTTACCTTGATCCGTATGGAATATGAGACACAGCTTAGGCCTGTGCTCCAGGGAGAAAATGAAGATTGGCGTTATCGGCTGTTTCAGGAGGAGATTGCAGAGAAGGGAAAGGCGTATCTGGTGATTGACCGATGCAGGGAAGAAGACTTTGACCGCCTGCTGATGAGAATGACGCACCAGGCGGTGCGCAACGGAGCCAGGCAGGTATATGCGGCGGACAGAGAAAATCCGGGACGGATCCATACGGAAAAGGCATATGGATACTATCGGTTCCGGCGGATGGCAGATATGGAATGTTCTGCTGCGGTTCGGACGGATATTGGGGAAGACAGAGACACCGAATGGTATATGGCAGATGCCGCCGGTTATCCCGGCTAACCTTTAAAAACAGGTTGCACGGTATTTTTGGCTGATTTTCTGGGAAAAAGAGGTTGACACGCCAGAATGTGTGTTATATAATGTGTAAATGTGACATTACGTGAAAATGCTTTTGCCAAAGCCCCGGAATAGCATTTTACAATATATGGAAAGTATGAAATTATTGAAAATCAGAGAATAGCACAGGAGGGTAACCAATGAAGAGTTTTATGGCTAGTCCATCGACGATTGAGAGAAAATGGTACGTAGTAGACGCTACAGGATATACATTAGGACGTTTGGCTTCAGAAGTAGCAAAAGTATTAAGAGGAAAGAATAAACCGATTTTTACACCTCATATGGACTGTGGTGACTATGTGATTATTGTAAATGCTGAGAAGGTAAAGGTTACAGGCAGGAAACTGGATCAGAAGATTTATTATCGCCACTCCGCATATGTAGGCGGTATGAAGGAGACAACGCTGCGTGAGATGATGGCCAAGAAGCCGGAGAAAGTTGTTGAGTTGGCAGTGAAGGGTATGCTTCCCAAAGGACCTTTAGGAAACAGTATGATAAAGAAGCTTCATGTTTATGCCGGCCCGGAGCATGAGCAGGCAGCCCAGAAACCGGAAGTTTTGGAATTCAAGTTTTAATAGAGGGACTGAAAGGAGGAAAATAGAATGGCTAACACAAGATATTATGGAACAGGCAGAAGGAAAAAATCAATCGCCAGAGTATATTTAGTACCGGGTACCGGTAAGATTACCATTAATAAAAGAGATATTGACGAGTATTTGGGACTGGAGACTTTAAAGGTAGTGGTTCGTCAGCCTATGGTAGCGACAGAGACCGTTGACAAATTTGACGTGCTGGTTAATGTACGCGGCGGCGGTTTCACAGGCCAGGCCGGTGCAATCCGTCATGGTATCTTCCTTACAGAACTCTGCCGTACGCCCCA
>CAYWRB010000136.1:0-7272 GCA_964460025.1 uncultured Hungatella sp. | reverse complement strand
AAGAAGTGGATATCACCATGGCCAATCTGTCCATTTTAAAAAACAACAAAGCCAAAGCCATACGCTTTTCCACACTGGAGGCTCTCTGCCGCACTCTGAAATGCCAGCCGGGGGATCTGATAGAATTTGTGGAAGATGATAATGAAAACTGTTACAAGAATTAAGAAATGGAGATTCATTATGGAAGAAATCAAAACCAACACGGTCAGTCAAACAACAGACGCTGAGAAACAGGCGGCCAGCCAGGAAGCCCTCCTTACTCCCGTCACCAAAAGCTTCCCCTATTTCATGGGCTTAAGTCTGGCTTTCGGTATCTTCTATACCTTCTGCCTGTACAAAAATCCGGCCGGGATCACCTACCCCTTCTTCGCGGCCTCTGCCTGCCTGTGCGGATGCCTGGCCTGCAAAAAGCTGGGAGTCCCCATAAAAAAGGGAAGTTATTTTTTGATGGCTGCCGCTTTGCTGATCGGTATCGGAACCTGCCGCACATCGGAATGGTTTCTCATATGGTTTAACGGAATCGCTCTGGTTCTTCTGGGCATCGTGTTCGGAATTCATCAATTTTATGATGACAGAACCTGGAATATCGGGAAGTATCTGTGTTCCATCGTCGTATATCTGTGTCAGGCCCTTGAAGCTCTGCCCTTCCCTTTCCGCCATGCCACCTCTTACATGAAGAATCAGAAAAACCAAACCATGAGAAAAGTTTCCTTTGTCTTTCTTGGACTCCTCATTGCCATTCCCATGCTGGTTATTCTGATCACCCTTTTAGGAACCGCAGACGCGGTATTCTCCAGCCTGATCTATGAGATACTTGGAAAGCTTCTCCGGCCTATAACCCTGTGCTCCATACTGCTCCGCACTGCTTTCGGGACTCTGGCCCTGTACTGCCTGATCTGCGGCTGCTGCCTCCATGGACTGAAGGCTGAGGCAGTCAACCGTCAAAAGGGAGAACCGGTAATCGCTCTCACATGCATGAGTACCATTGGGGCCGTATACCTGTTGTTCTGCGGTATCCAGGTGATCTATCTGTTTATGGGAAAAGGCAGCCTGCCGGAAGGATACACCTTTTCCTCCTATGCCAGACAGGGCTTTTTCCAGCTTCTCCTGGTGGCCTTCTTAAATCTGGTGATGGTTTTGTGCTGCCTGAAATATATCCGTCCCAACAAGGCCCTGAATGTGGTCCTGACTCTGATCTGTATCTGCACCTATGTGATGATCGCCTCTGCCTGGTATCGGATGATGCTCTATGTGAAAGAGTACCACCTGACTTACCTGCGGCTCATGGTCTTGTGGTTCCTTGCCATGCTGTCCATTCTCATGGCAGGCGTGTCCCTGATCATATGGAAAACACGGTTTCCTTTGTTTTCTTACGGCCTGGCCGTGGTGTCCCTGTTTTACATCGCCTTGGTATGGGCAAAGCCGGGAGCCATCGTAGCATGGGATTACGTGAACCACATGGACCAGACCTATATAGCGGAAGATGATTTTTACTTTCTCTACTATGAGCTGAGCGCAGACGCGGCCCCCGCCATAGCCTCCGTAGACTTTGCCGGAAGCGCCTCCCCCTGGAGCCATAATTTTGACTGGGGCACTCTTCTTCAAAACTACTACTATGTTCATTCCCAAAAAGGCTACCGGGAACTGGGCATCCGCAATTACAACTTTGCACTGGCAGAGGCCAGAAAATTATTTCCGATAAATATTGACCGATAAATTGCCATATTCTATCCGGGCGATGCACCAATCATTCGGGTCCTGTACTCTTCAGTCAGGACCCTTCCTTCATCATGAACCATATTCCACAGTCCACCTCGTACGCAGTGCTTCCTCCTCTGGCCCAGGTTCCCTCTCCCAGACCACTTCCAGGTTCAGCCTGCCATGAGGCGTATCATAGCTTCCGTCCTCCACGGCTTCCCTCACAGAACAGGTTTCATATCCTTGCACATCCATACCGGTAATCACTCCCCGGCCGAATTTCACGGCAGTACCTTCCATCTGAGGATCCCCCGAGTAAGTCAGCAGCACCAGACGGAGCTTCTTCACCTTCTGCCCTCCGGTGATGGTAAATACATCCTCTCTGGTGATCCGGTTCCTTACAAATCTGTAGGTAACCACATCTGAGATTCCTTCCACCCTCTGAGGCCTCTTCTTTTCTTCGCTGCCGCCGGCGATGGAGTTATCCACAAGAGAACCGTCCGGTGTGGTCTCTCCGCTGATAAAGACTCCCTCACCCATGAGACACATGGCATCCATCCGGCAGGTGATCTCCATACACGCTGCCTCCATCTTGGGTATGATCTTCTTGATATAGGCTACCGGCATCAGTACATCCCCGTTTTCCATAAAAAGCTGGGGAACCAGCTGGCCGTGATTACATTCCGGAACCCCCTGAAGCACCAGATTCTGAAAAGGCACCGGCATGTAGGGATCTTTATCATAGTACTTCTGTCCCCCGCTTATAAGCGGCAGCGACCATATATTGGAGCCGTCCCTCACAACCGCCAGCCCTCTCTCAAATTCTCCCTCCGCAAAGGGCACATACGTATAGGAATCAAGCTTCCCGATCCTCTCCACATAATCGCCGCATACGTCACGGTCTCCAAAACCTGCCTTTTCCCAGTGTTCAAAGCTTTGAACCATCTGCATACAAAGGCTTAGATTCTCCCCAAGAATACGGTTCTTGTTCCGATAGTTATCCGTCTTTCTGCCCTTTTCCCACATATTAACCGATTCCATATCCTGATCAAACCAGAATTCCGTCATATGCTTCATAAGCTTTACACTGTATCCGTAGGCAATCTCCTTCTCATCCTTTGTCAGAATACCGTCAACCTCGGCAGCAGCAGACAGCACCTCCAGCGCCGCCGAATCTCCATAAGCCCCGATGCTTCGGCCATAGGCAAAGCCCAGCCCCTTTTCATCGGCCAGCTGTAAAAAAATCCTGGCCGATTTCCCAAGCATCCTGCGTATTTTCTCCGGTACTTCCCAGCCTGTTGCCAGAAGCTGTGAGGTCAGTTCGCTGGGAACAAGAATGCTGTAACGGTCAAATCTACCCTCTCCCGGAGTCTCATCCATAAAACACAACTCACCGGAATATTGGTCGATATGCTCCAGAAGTCGGTCCAGCAGATGACGGCTGTGCCCCTCCGGCTCCCACCCCATCAGTTCCCGATATCTGGCAATTCCAAATGCCACACCATAGTAATTGGTAGGCTTATGTATCAAGGCATAATGGCGGTCCGCATCCACAAAGGTACGCCAGTCCATGGAAACCTTCAGTTTCTCCTCCGTCTCCCCATCCACCGCTTTCTGCAAAACTCCCGCCTTTTTAAGACGGTAGAGCCCACTGATTCCATTTAAAATCCCCCATGTCTCCATAGGCATATCCGAAGTCATTTTTATGATCCGCCCCAGCTCCTTCAGGCTCTCCTCTGTCTTTAAAAGCTTCAAAGCCACATAACAAGTCCCATTGATTGCCTTTCCTCCTACAAACTGAGCCTTCTCGTTGTAGGCAGGCACTCCATCCATAACCAGCCCGGGACCGCCCTCCGATATGCGCCGGAATAAACCGGCCATAATCGGATGCAGCTCCTTCTCTATGATCTGTCTCATATTCTCCATTTCTTTCCTCCTACACCTTCCTTTCAGAGCGCGCCTATTCCTTCACAGCCCCTACCATGGTTCCTTTGGTAAAATACTTCTGCAGGAAAGGATACACACATAAGATCGGAATGGTTGCCACCATAATGGTCGCATACTTGATGGTCATCCCGATAGCCTCCGTATCCATGGCGCTGGTTCCTGCCGTCATGGAACTTGTATCATTGGACAGAAGAATCTCTCTCAAAATAATCTGCAAAGGATACATCTCACGATTCCGGAGAATAGCTGACGCCCAGAACCAGGAATTCCAGATACTCACGCCATAATACAGAACCATAACCGCCAGCATCGCCTTGGACAGAGGAAGCACAATGGTAGAGAGGATTCTAAAATGACCGGCCCCATCAATCTGCGCCGCCTCGATCAGGCTCTCCGGAATACTCTCAAAGGAAGTACGCAGAATAATAAGATTGGACGTATTAATCATAAACGGTACAATCAGTCCCCAAAGGGTGTTGGTCAAATGAAGCTCCCTCAAATTAATATAAAAAGGAATCATACCGCCTGAGAAAAACATGGTAAACACGATGAACAGCATAATCGGTTTCTTAAACATCACACGCTTTCTGGACAGAAAGTAAGCTCCCAGGGAAGTCATAATCAAGTCAAAGATAACGCCTACAATCAGAATGAACAGCGTATTCATATATCCTTTGCTGATCATAGGATTCTGAAACACCTTCTTGTATGCGTCAATGCTGAATCCTGCCGGCTTAAACAGAAGTCCCGTATGCTGAGTCAGCAGGTTGCTGTTGCTGAAAGAGGCCATTGCCACATACCACACCGGGTAAAAACAGATAACAATAATCAATGTCAAAAATACATAATTGAAAACCTGAAACGTCTTTTCCCCTTTTGATTTCTTTATCTTCATATTTTTATCCCCCTTACCACAGGCTGGTCTCACTGAATTTCTTGGACATCTTGTTTGTGAAAATCAGCAGGCAGAAGTTGATTACGGAATTAAACAGTCCCACAGCCGTTGAATAACTCCAGTCCTGCTCCAAAAGCCCCACACGGTATATATAGGACGAAATAATATCCGCAGTGTCATAGGTAGACGGGTTATACAAAAGAATGGTTTTCTCATATCCCATACTCATCAGCTGTCCCACTCTCATAATCAGCATGATAATGATGGTAGGCGCAATCCCCGGAAGAGTCACATGAAGAAGCTGTTTCCATTTCCCGGCGCCGTCGATGGAAGCCGCCTCATAAAGCTGCTGGTCCACGCCTGCCAGGGCGGACAGATAAATAATTGACCCCCACCCCACCTGCTGCCAGATGCCGGAAGCAACATACATGGTACGGTACAGATCCGGATTCTGCAAAAGAGGAGAACGTTCCCCGCCGAAGAACTCAATAATATCATTAAAAAGCCCTGATGTCATACTGAAATCCGTCAGCATACCGGTTACAACAATCAGTGAAATAAAGTGAGGCAGATAGGTAATGGTCTGTGTCAGATTCTTAAAATGTTTGTTGTGCACTTCATTCAACAGCAGTGCCAAAATAATCGGCGCCGGAAATCCGAAAATCAGATTATACACGCTGAGAAGAATGGTATTTTTAATCAGCCTTCCAAAATAAACGCTTTTAAAGAAACGTATAAAATTGTCGAATCCAATCCACGGGCTTTCACTGACCCCAAGAGCAGGCGTATAATCCTTAAAAGCAATGATTGCCCCATACATGGGTTTATAATGGAACAAAATATAGAACAGCAGCACCGGCAGCACCAGAATATACAGAGAACGGTTTCTGATCCAGTCTCTTTTCAGCCGGTAGCCCAGGGTATTCCGGATATTATTCTCTTTCATACAATCTCTCCTTCATAATTTTATGAGACAAAAATCCGCTGCAGTCAAAAGCAGCCATACCTGCAGCGGATCTTTTTCAATCAAATTGCTTATCTTGCGTTATACCTGTCCAAAGCGGCATTCTCAATTTCCAATGCCCTTGCCAGCCCCATATTTTCAATATTTTTCACATAGGTATCAAAATTGTCAACACTCTCCGTACCAAAGATAAACTTTAAGATCATCTCGTCCCGATAGGTATTGATCTCATTCATGATCGTAGAGAACTCCTTGCTTTCATCAGAGGTTGGAGTGATAGGCGGCATGGTATGAGCGGCACCGTTGCACTGTCCCCAGACAACAGGAGTCTGTCTCTGCTCTTCCATGGTGTAATACTGCTCCAGATAGCGGATATCCTGCACAAACGGTCCGTTGTAATTGCCCCGGATGTATGCGGACATTGCCTGAGACACAGGAAGCCCGTCAGGATTATTCAGGATCGCATCCGTATAGGTAGGATAACCGTCAACCATGGTATAAGACTCACCCTCGATACCGAAGTTAAAATACATATGTCCCTCTTCCCCGTAAGCCCAGTCCATCAGCCTTGCCGCACGCTCCACATCCTTGCAGGAGGTGGTGACTGCCACGCTTGCTCTTCCGGAAAATGGATTCTCAATATATCCCATCTCGGCCTGCCCGCCTTTTTCCAGTGTGGGAACCGGTGCCGGAACCAGCGTAAACTCCGGTGTGGTGGAACGTGCCGCCGTGGTCCAGGTCCCCATACGGCTTCCCGCCTGACCCATGGAAGCGCCTGCCTGGCCGTTGGTGATCTTTGCACTTACCTGATCATTCTTTAAGGTAGCCAGATCCGGGTCAATCAGCCCTTCCTTATACCACTGATTCATGGTGGCCAGATAATCCTTAAATCCCGGCTCCGTGGCTCCGAAATGTACCGTGTTGTCGCTTCCTAAATAGAAGGAACGGTTTACGCCGAAGGCCGCAACAAATGGATCCGCCCCCAGGTACTGGGCATTGGTATACTCAAAGCTGTATGGAGCGCTGCATCCCTTGTCATTCTTAAATGCGGTCAGAACCTGATGCCATTCATCTATGGTAGTGGGAACTTCCATATTCAGTTCATCCAGCCAGTCCTGACGTACCATAAGACCGATGGTGTTCATCAGATTCTCATCTCCACGGATAAATGGAAATACATAATAGTGTCCCTCATCGGTTTTGATCATACGGTCGATGTCTGGATTCTCCGCCAGATATTTGGTAATATTGGGACAATACTGTGCAAAGACGTCATTTAACGGCATGATCACCCCATCCTTGATGGCCTTTTCCGGTCCACCCGGATAGTCAACGGTCCAGTTATATTCCATTAAATCCGGAAGATTTCCGTCTGCCAGAATCAGGCTGAACTGCTCTTTCTGCTGTCCCGTAGGCGGATGCAGGAATTCGATCTCCACTCCGGTGTTCTTCTGCCAGCCCTGTCCGAAAGGAGTATCTCCTAAATTGGAGTAGTTTGCGGAAACCGTAGTTGTAAGATCACACCAGTACTGTAGCTTCTCTCCTGCTGCCATAGGATAGGAAAACTCTGCCGGTGTATCTGCCCCCCCGGCCGTTCCCCCTGCTGCAGTGGTCTCTGCCGCTGCCGACGCCGGCGCCTGGGTGGTTTCCGTTGTTGTACTGCTGCCTGATCCGCCGCATCCTGCGACAGAAACTGCTGTCATGGCAGCTGCCATCATCCATGCAAAATTTCTTTTTTTGTTTTTCATGTTGCTTCTCCCTTCATTTT
>CAYWRB010000135.1:0-7286 GCA_964460025.1 uncultured Hungatella sp. | reverse complement strand
CGGAACCTTTTACATAGCAGGCGGTTCCAAGGCAGACGGAAATCTGATATTTTCCCTTTGGCTGAAGAGCAAACTGGGAATAGAATGTGGAAACTCCGTAAATTTTTTCCAGCGGAATACCGGTTTCATCAGATATCATGGTCTGTACTTCAATGGGAAGATAGCCGTAAATCTCCTGTGCCTGCTGCATGATAGGCATCAGCGCACCTTTGGTGTCTTTCAGCTCGGCAATTACTTTTTTCAGGGCAGCTTCCTGCTCTGGTGTGCCGCTGAAAGGTACACTTTCTTTTTTGCAAGCCATGTTAAACCCTCCTCTTTGTCATGCTTATGCAATATATAAGCCATTCTATCATGTTATTGACAAAAAATCTACAAAAAAGATGAAATAAGTTTAAAAAGTTCTTTGGTAATTCCTGTTAAATTAGTTGAATATTCACAAAAGCAATGGTATTCTTATAGGTAGAACATACTGCTGTAATCCGGTGGGAGGCCGGGCTGCGGCGACATATCTGTGCCGGCCTTCAGGCCGGAAAATGAGAAAGGAGGGGCTTTATGACAGTAAAGGATGCTATGGATGTGCTGGGTGCCAGGGTTTTAGTGGGAGAAGAACATTTGGACAGGGAGGTGCGCAGCGCCTGCGGGTCGGACATGATGAGCGATGTGCTGGCATTTTCCAAGGACCATTCCATTCTGCTGACAGGCCTGTGCAATCCTCAGGTAATCCGGACTGCGGAGATGCTGGACATTGTGTGTATTATTTTTGTCAGGGGAAAGAAGCCGGATGAGACCATTCTGGATATGGCCAGGGAGCGGGATTTGGTGGTGCTGGAGACGGGGCACCGTATGTTTTCTTCCTGCGGGCTTCTTTATCAGGCCGGACTTAATGGAGGTGCGTTTTAATGGCAGATGTGATTACCTTAAATTATGAAATTTCCCCGGACGATTTCACCAGGGCAGGGGAAGCCAGCAGTGATGTGAAAAGTAAATTAAAACAGCTTGGGGTTCCGCCGGAGGCCATCCGCAAGGTATCCATAGCCATGTATGAGGGTGAGATTAATATGGTGATTCATGCGGAGGGCGGAAAGATTACGGTGGAGATATCGCCGGAAAGTATTGTGATGATTTTGGCGGACAAGGGGCCTGGGATTCCGGATATTGAAAAGGCCATGCAGGCAGGGTGGTCTACGGCGCCGGATGAGGTGCGTTCTCTGGGATTCGGGGCAGGTATGGGGCTGCCTAATATGAAGAAGTATTCCGACGAGATGGATGTGAAGACGGAGTTGGGAGTGGGGACTACGGTGACTATGGTGGTGAAGTATTGAGTTTGAGTAGGAGGCGGATAGATGGATAAGTTTTATCATTCAGTGAGATTGGACGCGGCGCTTTGCAAGGGATGTATCAACTGCATTAAACGGTGCCCTACCCAGGCCATCCGCGTCCGCAATGGAAAGGCACAGATTAACAGCAAATTCTGTATTGATTGCGGGGAGTGTATCCGTATCTGTCCTCATCATGCGAAGATTGCAACTTATGACAAGATGGAAGTGCTGAAGAAATATGAATATACGGTGGCTCTTCCGGCACCCTCTCTGTACAGTCAGTTTAACAATCTGGAGGACGTGAACATTGTTTTAAATGCGTTAAAGCTTATGGGGTTTTCCGATGTGTTTGAGGTCAGCGGGGCGGCGGAAGTGGTCTCGGACGCTACCAGGCTGTATATTGCGGCCCATGATGACAACCTGCCCTTTATCAGCACGGCATGCCCGTCGGTGGTGCGGCTTATCAGGGTTCGGTTCCCCAATCTGATTACCCATCTTCTGCCGCTGAACCCTCCTATTGAGGTGGCTGCCTGTATGGCGGCGGAAAAGGCTATGAAGGAGACAGGGCTGCCAAGGGAGAAAATCGGGATTGTATTTATTTCACCGTGTCCGTCTAAGGTGACTTATGCGAAAGCGCCTTTGGGGACGGAGAAGAGCCAGGTGGATCATGTGCTGGCTATTAAGGATGTGTATCCTCAGCTGCTGGCCTATATGAAGGCAGTGGGGGATGACGCGGAGGATATCAGTACCTCAGGAAAAATCGGCATCAGCTGGGGGCGCAGCGGCGGAGAGGCCAGCGGCCTGTTCTCGGAGAATTATCTGGCGGCTGACGGGATTGAGAATGTGATACGGGTGCTGGAGGATTTGGAGGACCAGAAGTTTACCAATCTGGAATTTGTGGAGTTAAATGCCTGCAACGGCGGGTGTGTGGGAGGCGTTCTGACTGTGGAGAATCCTTATGTGGCGGAGGTGAAGCTGAAACGGCTCCGCAAATATATGCCGGTGGCAAGAAGCCATATGAAGAAGGCGGATGAGGAGTATGTGCCCTGGACTACGGATGTTCAGTTTGAGCCGGTGTTCCGGCTGGGGGATACCATGATGGAAAGCTTCTCACGGCTGGAACGGGTGGAGAGGCTGTGCAAGAAGCTTCCGGGACTGGACTGCGGGTCTTGCGGGGCTCCTACCTGCAAAGCACTGGCGGAGGATATCGTCCGGGGCGAGGCAAGCGAGAGAGACTGTATCTACTATTTGAGAGAGAGCCTGCACAATCTGTCTCAGGAGATTTCCGGGCTGACAGAGGATTTGGCAGACGGGGAGAAGGACGGAACGGGGACATTGAATCTCTTGAAGGATTATATTAAGAGGATATCGGGAGAGATGACTTCCCTGGACAATAAGGTACAGGATAAAGGGAAATAGAGTAAAGGCTCGCTCTGAGAGGTTGGCCAGTGAACGGCGGCAGAGAGAACAGGGAGGATAAGTAAGTGACGGTAAAAGAATTGATGGATAAGCAGATATTTCATATTGTCAATGCCGGAGAAGAGACGGACCGGGAAGTGACAGGGGTATTCTGCTGTGACCTTTTAAGCATTGCCATGGGAAGAGCACCGGCAGACTGCGCATGGGTGACGGTGATGGGCAATGTGAATACCATAGCGGTGGCTACGCTGGCGGATGTGTCCTGCGTGATTATGGCAGAGGGGGCGGCACTTGATGAGGTGGCCAGAGCCAGAGCCAAGGAGCAGGGCGTGACGGTGCTGGCCACGGAGGAGCCGGTGTTTGAGGCGGCTCTGAAGGTGTATCAGGAGCTTCATGGCTGAGCTGTATTATGACCTCCATATCCATTCCTGTCTCTCCCCATGCGGAGATGATGACATGACGCCGTCCAATATTGTGGGCATGTCGGTGATTAAGGGGTTGGATGTGATTGCGGTGACAGACCATAATTCCTGCAAGAATTGTCCGGCGGTTTTGGCGGCGGCAGAGGAGTATGGGATTCTGGCCATTCCGGGGATGGAGATTAATACCTCGGAGGAGGTTCACGCGGTGTGTCTGTTTGAGGAGCTGAAGGCGGCTCTGGAATTTGATGCGTATGTGTATGAGAAACTGATTCCGTTTCCCAATAAGGAGGAGATTTTTGGGAAGCAGCAGATTTATGATGCGGCGGACCAGGTGTGCGGGATTGTGCCGAATCTGCTGATTAATGCCACATCCATCTCCTTTGAGGGGCTGTGGGAGCTGGTGCGGGGGTATGGGGGAGTTATGTTTCCGGCCCATGTGGATAAGACGGCCAACAGTTTGATTGCCAATCTGGGGTTTGTTCCGCCGGACAGCCGGTTTGTTACGGCGGAGGTGAAGGATTTGGGGAAACTGCATAAGCTTAAGAAGGAGAATCCTTATCTGGAGGGATGTCGGATTATCAGTAATTCGGATGCCCATTATCTGGAACATATTCATGAGCCGGAGCTGACCCTTACGGTGGAGGAGAAGAGTGTGAAGGCGGTGATTGGGGCGCTTTTGAGCCGCTTTTGAGCCGTGGGGGATTTAGGTTAGAGAGGGACGCTCCGGGAAGGATGTTGCGGGAGGGACGCTCCGGAAGGAATTTCCCTTGGTTTGCGGTTTCGGAGCCAGAACCTCTAAGCTTGTGAAAATCTGCTAAAAGCAGGAGAAAAAATCCGAACTCGCTTCGCTCAGACATGCGGATTTTTTCTCCTGACGCAGATTCCCACAAGCTAAGAGGTTCTATGTCTCCTGCAAATGCAAACCAAGGAAAATTCCTTCCGGAGCTGGTCTCTGGCTGGCATAGGGAAAGGAACGGCTGGCGGAATTTTTGGAAAAGGAGATTATATACAAATGAAGTATGATTTTACATCGATTTTGGAGAGGCATGGGAAGGATGCTATTGCGGTTGATGGGCTGGGAGTGGGATTTGCTCCTAAACGTCCGAAGGAAGGATTTGACTTGATTCCAATGTGGGTGGCGGATATGAATTTTCCTACGGTGCCTACCATACCGGAGGCGATTATTGAGAGGGCAAAGCATCCGGCATATGGGTATTTTTCTCCTTCGGATGAGTATTTTGATTCGATTATCCGGTGGCATGAGAAGAGGAATGGGGTTACGGGGCTTACAAAAGAATGTATCGGGTATGAGAATGGGGTGCTGGGAGGTGTGGTGGCAGCACTGACGGCGTTTGCGGCTCCGGGAGACGGGGTGCTTTTACATAGCCCTACTTATATTGGGTTTACGGGGAGCATTGAGAATAATGGGTATCGGATTGTTCATTCGCCTCTGAAGAAGGATGAAAACGGAGTGTGGCGGATGGATTTTCAGGATATGGATGCCAAGCTGAAGGAGCAGAACATTCATGTGGCGGTGTTCTGCAGCCCTCATAATCCCTGCGGAAGAGTGTGGGAGAGGTGGGAGATAGAGAAGGCTATGGAGGTTTATAAGGAGAACGATTGTGTCGTTATCTCGGATGAGATATGGTCGGATATTATTATGCCGGGATATAAGCACATTCCTACACAGTCTGTCAGTCAGGATGCGAAAAACAGAACCGTAGCCGTATATGCACCCAGCAAGACCTTTAATCTGGCGGGATTAGTCGGAAGTTATCATATTATCTATAATAAGTACTTGAGAGACCGGGTGGTGGCAAAAGGGGATAAACCTCATTACAACAGTATGAACGTGCTGTCCATGCATGCTCTGATTGGAGCCTACAAGCCGGAGGGGTATGAGTGGGTAGATGAATTATGCCAGGTTTTGAAAGGGAATATAGATTATGCCTGTGATTTTATAGAGAAGAATTTTGAAGGTGTGGAAGTTTTCAGGCCGGAAGGTACTTACATGCTGTTTTTGGACTGCACCAGGTGGTGCCAGGCTCACGGAAAGACTATTGATGAGGTGGAGAAGGCCGGATGGGATGTAGGTGTGGCATGGCAGGACGGAAGAATGTTCCATGGGCCATGCGCGATTCGGATGAATCTGGCGCTGCCTCTTAGCAGGGTGAAGGAGGCTTTTGACAGGCTTCAGAAATATGTGTTTTAGGGTACGGGAGGATTCTTTAAGTTAAGAATCGTAGGAGGTTTTGAGAGAAGAGATGTTTTTGGCTGTCTCTTCTTTCACATATAGGGAAGATTTCAGAAAATGGAAGGAGGATGAAGGGCTGAATTTGTTGAAAAAATGGGTGTTTTATGCTACTGTGTATATAGAAACAAGGGCTTTTGCAGTAAGCTGACAGAAGGCGGTGATAAGATGAATGGTGCCGCGATAATAAAAAATGCTATGGATGAGTTTAAAGATATCCAGGAGTATATGGCATTAGCAAGAAAAGAGAATGCAGTTGAGACATATGCCAAGTTGAAAGATAAATATTTTCTATTAAAAGCATTATTATCCAGTTTGGGTGTGAATTTGACAGATATTGATAAAATGAAAGAATAATATCTGCTTGCCGAAACCACTTGGTGGTGATGTGGCAAAAACGATTGCGTAGGGCTTGGTGTGGCTTGACTAATGCCCTACTTTTTATTTTATAAGTTTATTTTTTTAAGTAACAGGAGGTCAGATGAAGGCTTATAAAAGGAGCATATATGGATATTATATTGGAAAAAGTGAAAGAAAGTAAGAAGGATACCCTATTCAGGCTTTTGCAGTACTCATTGTTTGAAGAGAGTTTAAGCGATGGAAATGATATAAATGAAGAGGCATTGTTTGAATATCCCTGGTTTAAGTATTATTTTACGGAGGAAGGAAGGGAAGCTTACTTTATAAAGGAGCAGGGAAGGAATCGGCTTCTGGGCTTTGTAATGGTAAACAACTATGTGCAGAAATGCAGCTTTGGCCACAGCATAGCAGAATTTATGGTGCTGCCTAAGTTCAGAAGAAATAAAATTGGAAAGAAGGCTGCCGTACTGTGTTTTGATATGCACAGGGGAATGTGGGAGGTATCTCCGTCCTATGGAAGTGACCAGGCATATTTATTCTGGAAAAATGTAATTGATGGGTATACGGGAAACAACAGCCAATATGAGGATGGAATTTTTTTGTTTTCCAACGGCGATTAAGAAGGTTTAAGGAGTGTGGAATATGTTGGAAAAAATGGATGTTTTCTTTGAAAACAGACTGGCGGGCTATGATGAACATATGCTTACAACGATTGAAGGTGCAAGGGAATTCTACAAATTCACTGCCATGCAGCTGCCCATGGGAGCGGACAGTGAGGTCCTGGATTTAGGTTGTGGAACGGGACTTGAATTAGAAGAATATTTCTCTTTAAATCCAAGCGTACATATTACGGGAATCGATTTGTCGGCGGCTATGTTACATGCACTTTCAAAAAAATTTCCCAACAGGAACTTACATTTGATTCATGGTTCATATTTTGAAGTGCCTTTTGGAAGCAATAAATATACTGCTGCTGTATCTGTTGAATCACTGCATCATTTTACGGAAAAGCAAAAACGAATGCTTTATCAAAAATTGGTTCAGGCTTTAGCAGCAGACGGATATTTTGTTTTGACGGATTATTTTGCAGAGACAAGGGAGCTTGAAAACGAATATTTTGATAATCTAAAAAGATTGAAGAAGGAGCTGAATATAGTGGATGATGCCTTTTATCACTATGACACGCCTTTGACGGTAGAACATGAAATGGAAATATTGGGCAGTGTGGGATTTTCTAATGTCGAAATTTTGAAGAATTGGGGCGCCACATATACGCTTAAAGCAATGCGATAACTTTTGGTTTCCCAGAACTATTAAATGGATAGATATTTAGTATTCATATGTAAGAACTTGCATTAGGCCTTAAGACTAATGTAATGTAAACACGATTCCAAAAAGAGAGTAATTTACCCGAATCGTGTACAGAAAACAATCCCCGGAAAGAATATAAGAAAGAAGAAATAAATCATGACATAGGATGTCAAGATTTTTGTGATACAATATACATGTATGGAT
>CAYWRB010000134.1:0-7385 GCA_964460025.1 uncultured Hungatella sp. | reverse complement strand
ACTTAAGGGATTATCTGATTCAGGAAAAAATGGAATATGCAAGACGCAGCCTGGTGAACCCGGAGCTGTCCATCTATGAGCTTGCCTACAATCTGGGATACCGAGATTACCGTTCCTTCTCAAGGGCTTTTAAGAAGCTTCACGGAGTAACGCCGTCGGATTTCCAGAACCGGTACCGCCGCGGAAAGGACCTTTATGAGCCTGCTAAAAAAAATAACGAAAATCTACCAGAACAGCCCTCTTCTGATTAAACTCAATACCCTGATCCTTTCGATCACCGTTCTGCTCTGCGCCACGCTTCTGGCCTTCGTCTTTGTCTTTTATCATTTTATGGTGAGCCGGCGGAACGAACAGTCTGTGGAGGCATCTGTTGAGCGTGCTGCCACCACCCTGAATCAGAGTTACCATGATATTCTGGAGCATTTTATCCGCATCTGCAGCGATGTGGACTTTCAGGCCGAAATACAGCTGATTGCGGACGATCCGGGCAATGTCTATACCCACAGACAGAATCTGCAGACCGTAACCAACAACTTAACCCACAGCCACTATCTGATTTCTTCTGTGCTGATCGTATCCGGATCCGCCCCTCATTATGCCTATACCCCCTTCAGTTCGCCGCTGCGCCTGCCTCTGTCAGACCTGTTTACGGACAGCGAGCTTTCCGGCATCACCGGCATTACCTGGTGTCCCGAACGAAGCGAGCCCAGCAAGCCTGCCAACCAGGTGATACCTTTGGTCATTCCCATTGAAAATCATCTGGGACTTGTGCGGATTGTCTCCGAAGGCGGCAGTGTGCCGTCAGCCTACGTGATCCTGTTTCTGGATTCGGATACCCTTCAGTCCATGCTGATAAACACAGGTTTAAATGATCAGCAGCTGCGCTACCATCTGATCCGAAGAGACGAAACTCTGATTTCCGATATGAAAAATACCATTTCCCGGCAGATACCGGACACGGATGATTTTCATCGCATGACCGCACAGCTGGGAAACAATCAAAATGCTGTGGTAAAATCCCAATACAATACCCACAGCCTGTTTCTTCACGGCCTGGAAACCCCTGAGCTTCTTCTTTTATGCGAGCTGCAGAGGGAGACATTTTCCCATATCCTGGCATCCACAGCACCTTCCTTTCTTCTGACCCTGATCCTCATCGTGGCGCTGATGCTGGGAACCTCCTATTTTATGAAGCGTTTCGTGGCAAGTCCCATCTTAAGACTGAATGATATCGTGGAAAAAATCGGAAATGACCGGTACAACACCCCGGAGCATTTTGAAGCCCGGGATGAACTGGGACGGCTTCTGGAAGCCATAAACAGTATGAACTCAACCATCCATGAGCAGAAGCTGCAGATTAAGGAGGAGGAGGCTGTCAAATACCGGACGGAGTTAAAGCTCTTGACCGAGCAGATCAACCCCCATTTCCTGTACAATACTCTGGAGGAAATCCAGTCGGAGGTATACCGGAACAACAATGATATTGCGGCCTCCATGATTCAGTACCTTGCGGATTATCTGCGCATCAGCCTGTCCGGCGGCGCCGATATCATCAGCATCACCAATGAACTGCGGCACGTCAACGCCTATATCAATATCATGAACCAGCGGTTCGGCCAGACCATTCTTCTGGTTCACAAGATCGACCCAGCTCTGGCCGACGTAAAGATTTTAAAGACTATCCTGCAGCCGCTGGTGGAGAATTCCATCCGCCACGGCTTCGGCATTGATTCCTTGGGAATCCCGGCCTCGGTGCCCATGATTGAAATCTCCTTCACATCGCCGGAACCAGACACCGTAGCCATCGATATCATTGATAACGGCAGCGGTTTTGACGCCGAAAAGGTACGCCGTCTTATGGTGACGGAGCCCTCCGCCCAGTCCCAGCCTCACGTGGGAGTCAACAACGTCTACCACCGGCTGATTACGTATTATGGGAAAGAGAATATAGAGGTTTCTATGGAATCCATTCCTTACTATCAGAACAGGATTCATATTTGCATAAAAATGTGAACCGTCAAAGTTATGATTTACTATTATACCTACCCCGGCAAAAAAATCAACTGAATTTACCAACACGAACAAGAATTTATGGTATAATGTCCACGTAAGCGAAGAGCAGTGCGGAAAAGGACAGGAAAGAAGCTGCGTTGTGCTCGCACATAAGCAGTTTCTTTCCTGTCCTTTTCCATAGGGCCGAAAGGCCCGTGAGCGAACCGGAGCGCAGCGAAGGTGAGCTGCACTGCGGACTTACGGTACAACATCCCAACAAAGCGGCGGCGTTTTCGCTGCTCCCCAACGAAAGGAGCGTATCTCTATGAACTACTCAGAAAGTATCGCGCACAGCATTGAAACCTATTTAAAAGAAAACGACTGGACATTTGATTTTGATGTAATTCACGGCACCATTTCCGTTGAGGCGGAGCTAAGCTGCCACCTGGCCAGTGCAATCGTCGTATATCAGGTAACAGAGGCCGGTTTCTTATGCTACACCGGTCTGCCTGTAGACGCAGAATCCTCCGTGCGCCCCCAAGTCGGCGAATACCTGCACCGGGCTAATTACGGCCTGCCCAACGGCAACTTTGAGTTCAACTACGATGACGGTTCCATCCACTACAAAACCGTTTTCGACTGCCCGGACGGCGTGCCGTCTCAAAAACAGCTGGAGGACAGCATGGCCATTGGACTGACCGTTATCGACCACTACGGAGACGGCCTGTATGAAATTCTGAACAGTCAGGTATCCCTGGCGAAAAAACTGATTGGAGAGATCGATGGAACGGAGTGAGCACATATCGAAATTATCGGAGTTTTCTATCCTACGGCTGGAAGAAGACGTTTTTCCGGCATCTGCCCATCTTCTGACCATGGCCGAGCAGGAACAGCTCCGTGAAAGCCGCACATTCGCAGGCGTTGCAGCGTTTTCCGGTCCGGTCTGCGTGGGCATCGCATTGTTTACCATGACCCAGGATACGCTGCTGCTGGAACGGCTGATGGTAGTCCCATCCCACAGGCGGCAGGGCGTAGCCACCAGCATTCTGCGCACGCTCTGCAGGCTCGCAAAAAAAGGCGGCAAACGGCTCACGGTTCCATTTGCGGCCACAGGCCAGAGCGATCCGGTTTACCGCCTGCTGGCTTCCCAGCGCTGTCTGTCCATTCAGCGGCAGGAAGGATTTGAGGCAAGGATTGAACGCGAAGATGCCCTGCAAGCCTATAGACAGCTTCACGGCAAAAAAGAGCGTAAACCTGAGATGCTGTTTTCCCAGCCCCGCGCCCGGCTTCAGGCTTTTGGCATGGCGGTTTCAGCCGATTTTCCTTCGGTAGGAGCACAGCTGTGTGCCGGGGCTCACGGCTTTCGCCGCGACCTTTGCACCTGCCGTGTATCCAACAGTGTTGTGCGTGCGGCATGCCTGATGGGCCAGGACACCGACGGGATTTCCCTTCGCCTGCTCTATGCGTCCAAAGGATATGGCGCGCTGGCTGCAGGCGCACTGGCTGATGCGATGCAGCTTATCTTTGAAAAGACAGATGAACCATCCTTTACCACCGTTGTGACAAACCATGCGGCTGAGCGGCTGCTGGAGAAACTATGCCCCTCATATACCATCAGCCGCCGCCTGTTTGTCGCCTTTGATGTGGACTGACCAAAAGGAGGAAACAATATGCCAGGAAATAGAACAACAGATGCAGGTCTGCTGCAGCAACACAGGCCGATACAGCAGCATGGACCGTTGCAACAGCATGGGCCACTGCAGCAGCACGGACTGATACAGCAGCATGGGCCGTTGCAGCAGCATGGGCCACTGCAGCAACATGGGCCGATACAGCAGCACGGACCATTGCAGCAGCACAGGCCCTTACAGCAGATGCAGGAAAACCCGGGCCGGAAAGCAAGGCCTCAAAATCTGCAGGAGCAGATAGAACGCGCCCGGGAAAGGCGGCGCCGTGCGGCCGAACGCGCAGATGAACGAACGGTATTCGTTGACAAAATGCGGCATGGCTTTTATACCGCCGTCAAGGGTGTGGTGGACAGCTGGAAGACCGTCACACGGCAAAACCTTGAGGATCAGCAAGTGACGGAAAACAGCCGGAGCCTTCAGTCGGCCTTTGACGATGCCATCGCCCACCTGGAGGATCTGCCGCTAGAATATGTACACAGGGTAACCAGAGAATACGCCATTGCCAAATACGAATTTGGTGAACAACGGCGTGCCCAGAATCTTCCGGCAGAAGGCGATGAATTTGATGAGGCACAAGCCCGGTATCTTCACGAGAGACAGCTTACCATAGACTTTGGCGCTCGGCAGAACGCCAACGTGGTAGGCGGCACCAAACCCGCCGCCATACAGTATGCCAGAGACGGCTCCAGGTGGCTTGTCAAAGAATCGGTTTCCTGTATCGGCATCAGTGACCCCAGCGCTGCCATGGTGACGGAGGCCGGCTACAAAATCCAGCGTCTGGTGAACCCGGCAACTGCCATCGAGGCGTTTCGCGGAAAAAGCGTAGGAAAGGGCTCCGTATCCTATCAGCGTATGGTGAGAGATGTGAAAGGCCCAGGGGATGCAGGCTTTGTCGATCTGTTCCGTTTTTCCCGCACCCCCGAGGCCATGACCGATGAACAGCTTCAGCGCGTTGCGGAATTATCCCCTCAGCTTTTGCGGGAGCATACCACCGACTGGCTGCTGTGCAACTTTGACACCAAGGGAGAAAATTTTATTATCGCCGGAAACAACGGCGACACCGTCTACGGCATCGACAAGGAGGCCGCGTTCCGTCCCATTCTGGACGAAGGCGCGCAGCACATGGATAAAGATTACTGCCGCTTTGACCAGAACACCGTATATAACCGCCTGTTCCAAAAATTTGCCGACGGAACCATGAATTTGGATCTGCAGCAGGTACTGCCGCAAATTCAGCGGGTTGAAGCCATGGATGACAGGGAATATATGAAGCTCTTCGATGCCTTCCTCCTGCAAAAGAAACAGGAATATGCCGGAAAGCCTGAGATTTACCAGAAAATCTATGACAATATTCTGCGGCGCAAACAGACTTTGCGCATGGAATACCGGGATTTCTTTTCAAAGCTGGTGGAGGAGCGCTGCCAGCATGTCAGCCCGGAGGAGGCCGTGCGGCTGCGCCGGCAGTATTTCGGATCAGAGGATGGCCGCACCTTTATATTCACAAATGAAACCGCCCAGCAGCTTAAGCAGGAGCGGGAACGCCGTATTATGCTCCGCCAGCAGGATCAGGCAGAACAGAGAAGACGGGAACAGCAGGCAGAAAAGGCAGACAGGGCGGATGAACGCAGTTATAAGCGCCGCCATGCTTTCTATGACTTTTCCAAGGCCATTGTCATGGGCGTCAGGGGCATCATCAGTGCATTTAAGCGCCGTCTTCCGGAGCAGCGCGCCACCACCGTACCCCTGTCCCAGGTGCGCTTCGACAATCTGCCCAGGGAAGCTGCCGACCGCTATACCAGGAAAGTATTGGAAATCTTGCAGGCCGCCCAGACAGAGGAGGAACTGCACCGCCTGATGGACACCGAAACCTTTGAGCTCTCCATGGTCCGCGACGAGGAAATCCATCTGGGCGGCACCAAGCCCATGAGCCAGTACATTGCCTCGGACGGCAGCCAGTGGCTTGCCAAGCAGGCAGTCAACTGTATGGGCTATTACAAGCGGGAAGGCGCGCTACTGACCGCTGCAGGCGCACAGCTTCAAAAGATCGTGGATCCGGCGACGGCAGTAGACGCCTTTGTGGGCCGCACAGACAGGCATGGCGAAGTATCCTTCCAGCGCAGGCTGGAAAACGTGGAGCACGGCCAAGGCAGCCTTGATTTGTTCCGCTTTTCCCGCCATCCGGAAATCGCTTCCCAGGAAACCATCGCCGCTGTGCAGGAACTGGCGCCCCAGATTCTGCGGGAACATACCACCGACTGGCTGCTGTGCAATTTTGACACCAAGGGAGAAAACTTCATCATTACCAACGACGGCCATGGCCGCGTGCTCCACGGCATCGACAAAGAAGCCGCGTTCAGCAAAATTTTAAGTCCGAAAGCCCAGAACATGAGCATGACATACCGTCCCCACGCAAACGAGACCCTCTATAACGTTATCTTCCAGATGTATGCCAACAACGATATGGATTTCGACCTGATGGATGTGCTGCCGCAGATTCAGCGGATCGAAAGCCTGGACGATAACGCGTACATGGCCACCTACAACGACTATCTGGCCCATATACAAGTCAAGGATCCCGAGCACTATGATGAAATCCGGGAGAAAATCCTGCAGCGCAAGAGAAACCTGCGGCAGGAGTATGAGGACTTTTTCACGGTTCTGGTGACGGAACGCTGTAAGAAGCTGCATCCGGACGAGGCGGCGGCCCTTAAACAGCGCTATTTTGGAGCGGGAGGACAGCGCTTCCGCTTCACGGCTCCGCAGTAAATCCCCTCATTCATGGAGTACTCTCATGGTGGTGCCTTGGCAAGGTATGGAGGTTACCGGGAAACCCACCCGGTCTCCATTCCGCCAAGGAGATACTTCTGCCGGTTCTCCGGAGTATTTTCCACAAAATTCAAACCAGGATTAGACTCGATACAGGTCTTATAAGCATTACTGTAAGCGTCTGTCTCTAACGGATCATCCATTGCAAAGCTAAATTCCATTTTCTCAACCAAGGTTCCATCCATACCATATCTCTCTATGTTTCGATCCCAGTCTGACAGTTTTACATCCATCAAAATTTCCTGGGCATCCCTGTCAACTGCAGTTTCAACAACGCCGAGCTTTCCGCTCCATACCGTCTTAATCCCCCACTCATCATAACGGTAATAATCGAAAAAGAAATTACTGTAGCTGGCATACTGTAATAATAACTCTTTTACTCCGTCACCATCAAGATCCTGACAGGCAAAGAAAGGCCCCTGATTGACATCAGGCAAATCAAAATCAAAAGCTTCCGGGACATAACTCTCCAGAAACTGTGCATAAGCCTTCCCGGCCTGGTCATCCCATATAGACACCGCATCAAAAAGGTTCCTCTGGTTCTCCCCATTCTTGTCGCCTGCTATGACAGACGGCAGCCGGGAACCAGAATCCACTCCATAAAGTTCCCCGTCTATAGGAACTGCTCTGTCTCCGGTAAAAGGCAGGACCCTTTGGCCGCTTCCGTCCAGATTCATGGCATGGAGCAGGTTATCATTTCCCAGATAATAGCAGGTATCCCCCAAGAATTCTAAGAAATAGTACGTATTCTCGGTATGTAATCCAAATAACTCCTCACAGTCGGCGCCATTATCCGCCAGAAGCTCCTGTTGGATCAGGCTTCCCGGTCCCACCAGTTTTGTTCTCTTGATATCTCCATGCACCGTAAAATAAACGTAT
>CAYWRB010000133.1:0-7402 GCA_964460025.1 uncultured Hungatella sp. | reverse complement strand
TCTTTTCATGTGGGGTCCGGGATATCCGGAAGGACTTTGGAGCAGTTAAAGGAGCCTAAGGACTTTGCGGATATGGCCAGACAAGATTATGAGATGGCCTTGAGGGTCTTTGAATATCGAGATTTTGTGGCGGTGCCTTTTATGCACGATATGCATGTAAGGGCCATTTACGACGGATTAAAAGGACATGGCAACCGGTATGGACAGCTGGAGCAGTTTCTGATTGCTCTGGGGCTGAAAGAGCCCGTAAGGCTGGAAGTAGAGAATTTAAGCCGGGAGTACTACGGTTTGGATCAGCCTCAGGACGGAGAGATTGAGATCCGGAGAGTAGGGTGGGGATATCTTCCGGTGACTGTCCAGGTAGACTGCGGATTTATTCAGATTATGAAGAGAACCCTGGAGGAAGAAGATTTTGTGGATGGGGTCTGCCATTTTCCATACAGGCTTAACCCGGCAGGGCTTCACGGCGGCAGGAATCTGGGAACCGTGACTTTGGAGAGTATGAACGACACCATAAGTGTGAAGTTTGAGGCATCTCCGGTCCGGCCTGTCTCCAAGGCGGATGAGGGAGAAACGGCGCGGATCCGGCCGGCAGGAAGGTTCGCCAGATATTTTTCTCTTCGTCTGGACTATGAGAGCGGGCTTCATGAGTCTTCGGTTCTTATGGATCAGATGCTTGAGGAGCTGGATCAGCTTCGCATGACGGGAGGGGCTTCCATGGAACTTTCCCTGATGGAGGCGGAACTGCATCAGACGGCCGGCCACAGGGAAGAGGCCATGTCGGCGCTTCTGGAATGTAAGGAGGATGTGTTTAACAGCCGCATGGCTCATCCGGGGTATTATTGTCTGTTTCAGTATGTACTGCTGCAGCTTCAGCCCGATGAGGAGAAGATGAAGTCTTTGATCAGACTGCTGGAAAAGTATCAGCAGGATTGGCCGGAGGATTATCTTCTTTTTTACCTGTATACCCGGTGCGAGGACAGATACTGTTTTGAGAATCCGGGTGAGATGCTGACGCAGATGAAGGTTCTCTATGGGGAAGGCTGCCGCAGCCCGTTTCTGTATCTCCAGGCACTGTCCGTGTGGAATGATGCGCCTCAGCTGCTCTATGGAATAGGCTCCTTTGAATTGCAGGCGCTGTATTTTGGGGCTCGAAAAGGGCTGGTGAAAGAGATTTTGGCCGTGAAAGCAGCCAAGCTGGCAGTGGTAAACCGGCATTTTCAGCCGTTGTGCCTTAAAATGTTAAGGCTTTTGTATGAGAGATTTCCGGAAAGGGATATATTAGAGGCAGTATGCAGCCTGATGATACGAGGAAACTGCATGCAGGAGAAGGATTTTAAATGGTATGAGAAGGCTTTGGAGGAGCAGATAAGCCTGACCAGATTGTATGAATATTTTTTATATTCGCTTCCGGCGGATTATAACCACCTGATCCCCAGGGAAGTGCTTTTGTATTTTTCTTATGACCATGAATTGGACCATCAGAGCCGGGCCATGCTGTATGCCAATATCATCCGGTATCTGAATGAGGACAGTTCCATTTATCGGGATTACCAGAAGGAGATGGGGCGGTTTGCGGCAGAACAGGTACTGCAGTCACGGATTGACAGCAGCCTGGCAGTTGTCTATGATGCGGTGATCTATGAGGATATGATAGACGTACCGATTGCCAAGATGCTGCCTTCCCTGTTAAGGTCTTACCGGATCAGCGTAAAGAATCCCAATATGCGGCAGGTAGTGGTTTGCTATGAGGAATTGACGGAGGAAGGGGTATATCCTATATACCAGGGGGTGGCCTATGTGCCGGTTTTTTCATCCAAAAGCCATATACTTTTTCAGGATGCCTATGGAAACCGGTATACGGACGTAAGGCACGTGACCACTCAGGTCCTTGATAAACCGGGGCTGGAGAAAAAGTGTTTTAAGGTTTATCCGGAGCACCCTATGCTTTTGCTGGGGGCCTGCCGGGAAGCGGCTGAGAACCTGACGGATAAAGGACTGGGCATCATAGAGCAGGCCTTAGCCAAGTTAAATCTCCATCCGCTGTATAAGAATAAGCTTGTAGGAATTTTGATCGAATATTATAAAAAGACGCCGTTTAAAGAGGGAGACAGGCCTGTTTTTCTCTTATCCATGGATACCAGGCTTTTGTCTCAGACTCAGAGGGCAGAGCTTTGTGAAACATTTATAAACGGAAATTATATGAAGGAGGCCCTGGGGATCATAAGGGAGTACCGGTGCAGGATCTCAGGAAAACAGCTGAAGAAATTATGCCAGACCGTTATTTTAACCAGGATGTTTGAGCATGACGGTCTGCTTTTAAAGCTGGCGTTTTCCGTGTTCAGGCAGAAAGAAGCGGACAGCGTGATTTTGGATTATCTGTGTGAACATTTTAACGGTACTTCGGAACAGATGTATCAGCTGCTTATAAAGAGCGTATCAGACCGGGTGGAAACTTATGACCTGGAAGAGAGGCTTTTGGCTCAGATGCTGTTTTCCGGGGAGACCGGGCAGATAGACAAGGTCTTTTCTCTGTATATGAAGAGGAAAAAACCGGGCGAGCTTTTGGTAAAGGCTTATTTTACCATGAAAAGTACGGAATATTTTATGTATCAGGTGCCGGCGGAGGATCAGGTATTTGAGTACCTGGAGAGCATGATAAGGGATACGGCGGACAAGGAGAAGGTCTCCACCATCTATCTTTTGGCGCTGACAAAGTATTATGCGGGCCTGGCGGACTTGGACGAGAGCCAAAGGGAATTGTGCCAGACCATTGTGGACATCCTGTTGGAGGAGGGGATTGTGCTTCCTCACATGAAGCGGCTCTCCGGATTTGTGAGAATTCCGGAGGATATCCTGGACAAAGAGATTATTCAGTATATCGGACGGAAGGATTCCAGGGTTGATTTGCAGATTCGGATCAGGCCCCAGGAGGAAATATTCCACAGCAATGATATGAAACGGGTATATCAGGGGATTTTTGTGAAACAGAAGGTGCTGTTTGACGGCGAAGTTATGGAATATAAGGTTTATGAGCAGAATGGTGAAGAACTGGTTCTCATGGAGGAGGGAAGCGTAACCTGCAACAGGAAAACGGACGGCGCGGAAGAAAGCAGGTTTCATCTGCTGAACCAGATGTCTGTCTGCCTGAATCTGAAAGAGGAAGCAGGGCTTCGGGAAGCCATGAAAAAATATTTGGAAAAAACTGCCCTGGTTGAAGGGCTGTTTGGCCTGATGTAGGGCATCTGCAGGGTTTATGATAGAAAATGGAGAAAGTGCAATTATGGATGGACGAAAGCTGGGACTGGATCTGTGTGACGGTTATACGAAGTTAAGCTGCTGGGGACAGGAAAAGACCTGGTCATTTCCTACGGTGGTCTGTAGGAAGAAGGAAGAGGATGTGTGGCTCATCGGGGAGGAAGCCTACGCCAGCGCGTTGATGGGAGACGGGGTTATTGTAGATAAGCTTTTAAAGCTGGTAAGGAAGGACGGAACCTCTACGATTTCAGGGGTAAAGTACAGAGGGGTGGAGATCCTGGTTCGGTTTCTGGAAAAGGTGCTTATGCTTCCTGAGACGGATTTGACAGGTCCCGGAGCCTGGGTGGAGCAGCTGGTGATCACCATTCCTGAGGTGGAGGCCAGACTTCTGGACTGTCTGATGTACTGTGGGGATTATCTTAAGATCCCCAGGGAGAGAATTCATATCATCAGCCATACGGAAAGCTTTCTTTACTATGTGCTGAGCCAGAAGAGGGAAATGTGGAACAATCAGGTGGGCATGTTTGACTTGTCGGAGGAAGGTCTTTTTTACTATGAGATGAAGGTGCAGAGAGGCATGCGAAAGGTGACGGTGGTGGCTGAGAAGGAGAAACTGGATGAAGGATTCAGCCTGGATATTTTGAATTCACCTTCCGGCATGAAACTGGCGGATAAGATCCTCTGTGCCTGCGGAGAGCGTTTTCTGCAAAAAAAGCTGTTTTCCTCCGTATTTCTCACGGGAAAAGGATTTGAAAATACGGACTGGGCAGTGGAGTTTATGAAGATCGTGTGCGCCAGGAGACGGGTATTTGCGGAGCCGGCATTATTTTCTCAGGGAGCAGCCTTAAGGGCTATGGATCTGACCGGTGATAAAACATCCTATCCCTATGTGCTGATCTGCGACGGACGGCTTGACACTACCGTATGCGTCAATGTATTTCATCAGGACAAGGAGAATCAGCTTGTGCTGGCGGCTGCCGGCGACAGCTGGTACGAGTCGAAAAGCACGGTGGATTTTATTCTGGATCATCAGAACTACCTTGAATTTTCCATGGTGCCTCTGGATTCCAAGAAGACCAAGACGGTGAAGCTGGTTCTGGAAGGATTCCCGGAGAGGGATGATAAGACGGTGCGGATTCAGACTCAGGTTGGATTTTTAGATGAGAAAACCATGGCAGTGGTGGTGAAGGATCTGGGATTTGGAGAATTTTTCCCGTCCACGGGAGCTGTGATCAGACAAGAGGTTATGATATGAGTGTGATTTTTTGTAGAAAAGAGCAGGTATCCCACCCATATTTTATTGAGAATCTAGGGGTTCATGTGTATACTTCTCAGGAGCTGTGCTATGTGATTTATCATCATCCGCTTTTGGCTATGGATGATTTTATCAATCAGAATCTCATTGATTTTATCCGCAAGGAGTTGGATATGGGGTTCACGGCTCTTAAGATGGAGCGGAGGATAAAGGCCGGGGAGAACGGGGATGAGACGCTGTTTTTGTTCCTGAAGGAATGCGGCTACTATACGTCCGGGGAGATTAACGGGCTGAGGCAGCAGATCAGCGGATACCGGAAACTGCCGGCATTGGAGTACGCCAAAAAAAAGGCGGATTATCTGTTTGAGTTTAAGCAGTATGGGAAAGCCATTGTTTCTTATACTCATATCCTGGAGGATGTCCGCTATGCCAGAATGGATCACCGGTTTCAGGGAAGGATATGGAATAATTTGGGCGCATGCTATGCCAGGGTATTCCAGCTGGGAAAGGCCATGGAGGCTTATGAGCAGGCCTATGAAAAGACCAATGATGGGGCAATTCTAGAGAAAATTTACTATTTGACCAGGCTGGATGGAAAACTTCTCTTTAAGGATATTTACGCATCGGCTGTGACAGAGGAAAACAGGAAGGCATGGGAGGAAGATTTCCAAAAGGCAGGGGAGCTGGCCAAGGAATCGAAGGAACAGGAGACCCTGAAGGAATTGTTTGCCAAAGATCCCATAAGACGCATGGAGGGCGCCTGTGAGATGGTAGAGGGCTGGAAACAGGAATACAGGGTGATGGCTTGAGAAGCTGCCGGCCGATGGCGGGAAGGAAGAATATGATATTTGGACTTCCGAAATCCGAACTCATTTAAAAACGGTTTCATATTCTATGGTATAGATTATGGAAAGGAAGTTTTTAGATTTGGCAGATAGAAAAACCGTTATTTTAGATGCCGGACACGGCGGTTCGGATCCGGGAGCAGTCTATTATGGAAGGCAGGAGAAAGTAGACAATTTAAATCTTGCACTGGCAGTGGGAGATATTTTAATGAGGAACGGTGTGGACGTATTGTACACCAGGGTGAATGATACGTATCAGACTCCTTTTGAGAAGGCGGAGATTGCCAATCGCTCCGAAGCGGATTATTTTGTATCGATCCACCGCAATGCCATGCCTGTGCCGGGTACTGCTTCGGGAGCGGAGACCTTGGTTTACAGTGATATGGATGTACCGGCACTGATGGCAAGAAATATTAACGATGCGCTGGAAAATGCCGGGTTTATAAATCTGGGTGTGATCGAGAGGCCGGGGCTGGTGGTTCTCAGAAAGACCAATATGCCTGCGGTTTTGGTGGAGGTAGGGTTTATCGACAATGAGGCGGATAACCGTTTCTTTGACCAGAACTTTGAAAGGATTGCTCAGGCGGTGGCCAGCGGCATTTTAGAGACCATTCATCAGGAGGAAACCGCTGTTCCTGAATATTATCAGGTTCAGACCGGGGCTTTTCAGAATCATGAGCAGGCTGTGGAGCAGATGAATCAGCTGAAAGCCCAGGGATTCCCGGCATTTATCATTCATGGAGACGGGCTGCATAAGGTGAGGGTGGGAGCATTCCTCAATGTGGATAATGCGGCCAGGATGGAACAGAGGCTTAAGGATTACGGGTATAATACGGTTATGGTTAGGGAGCGGGCGGTTTATTAGGCGATAGATGAAAAGGGACATTTTCTGAGAGGAAGGTGTCCTGTAACATTTTACGGAATGATCGAAAAGAGAAAATTACACAGGAGGAGGAAGCGTATGGAAAGGAAGCGGATGATTATTACCATTGGCAGGCAATACGGAAGCGGCGGCCGGGAAGTGGGGGAGAAGCTGGCCAGAGAGCTGGGGATTCATTTTTATGATAAGAATATCCTCCGCATAAATTCAGACGAAAGCGGGATCAAGGAAAGCTATTTCCATCTGGCGGACGAGAAGGCGGGGAATCGGCTGTTGTATAAGATCATCAGCGGTTTAAGGCCGGAATTGACGGAGCCTTCCTTCGGGGCGGATGTGGTTTCGGCGGACAACCTGTTCCGGTTTCAGTCGGAGGTGATCCGGAAGCTGGCGGCGGAAGAATCCTGTGTGATCATTGGCCGCTGTGCGGAATATATTCTGGAGGGAGCAGAGGGGCTCCTTAGGATCTTTATCTACGGGGATATGGATTATCGGATTCAGAGGATAACCAGACTGGGATATTACAGTCCGGAGGAAGTTCCGAAAAATATACGGAGGATGGATAAGGAGCGGAGGGAATACCACCAGTATTATACGGGAAGGAATTGGGAGGATTATTCCAATTACGACCTTTTGATCAATACGGCGGCTCTGGGGGTGGACGGGGCAGTCAGGATGATAAAGGCCTATGTGAAGGGGCTGTAATTCCATGACAGGGCCGGATAGGGAAAGGAAAAGAGAGACTATGGCGATGAAAGTATTATTGATTGGAGGAACAGGAACCATCAGCAGTGCAATATCCGCGAAGCTGATAAGAGAGGGGCATGAGCTGTGGCTGATCAACCGGGGAAGCCGCAATGAGGCATTGCCTGCCGGGGCGAAGATCATTCGGGCGGATATCAATGATGAGGCATATATCCGGGAGCAGATAAAAGGTGAGAGATTCGATGTGATCGCGGATTTTATTGCTTTTGTGCCGGAGCAGCTGGAACGGGATTACAGGTTGTTTCAGGGAAAGACCAGGCAGTTTATCTATATCAGTTCGGCTTCGGCCTATCAGAAACCCTTGTCTCATTACCGTATTGATGAGGCAACGCCTCTTTCTAACCCTTACTGGGAGTATTCCAGGAACAAGATAGGAGGAGAAGAGTTCCTGATGAGGATGTA
>CAYWRB010000132.1:3438-7409 GCA_964460025.1 uncultured Hungatella sp. | reverse complement strand
AGACAGCGCCTAAGTACCGATGGTCTTCAAGTACCCTGGAGAAAGCAATACAACTCCCTCTCCGGGCTATGTTATCTCAGTTGACCAAATGTAAGATAAATGACATTGGTTCAGAGCTGTAACAGATAGAATTATACTTCCTGTGTAAGGAATTGACAAGGAGAAAACAACACAACTCCCTCTCAGAGCTACGTTATCTCGGATAGCTAATGGTTAACTGAATGACATTGTGGGAAAGCCAGGTGAGAGGTAAATTTATAGAAAAATTTTGAGATACAGACATATTTATGTAGACAAAATAGAAAACATGATATAAAATGTTTGATAAAAATTTGTATGCTTGGAGTTCCCTTGTGTTTAATTTTATGAAAGGATTTTTGGTCGGATGGGCACAAGTTTATGAGGCAGCGGAACATATGTTGAATCAATTCAGGTGCATATGACGGAAAATCGGCTGCAAAGGCAGGGAGCAGGGGGATTTTGAGAGTACATAGCGGAAAGGGAGGAAATTACAATGCAGAAACTGAGCAACGAGTATCTGGAGGCGGCATTTTCTTATCTGGGGCTGGAGCCGGAGTTTAATTTGTTTCTTTTAGGAGACCTGGAGGCGTATGGGATGGAACATGAGAATGTGTCCTGCTATACGGATGATGACTGGAAGCCGGGGACGGAATTTCCTTACTTTATTTTGAATTACCGGGGAAGTGTGCTGATTTACAGCAGGAATCAGGATTATGATGGGAAGAAGGTGGCGGAGTATCTGAATGAGGTGAATCCGGAGAATATCAGCGGGAAGGATGAGATTGTGAAGAGGTTTGTGCCTTATCTGAAGGGCAGAATTGCCAGGCCTATGTATCTGGCAAAGCTGAGCCGTATAGGGGATGAACAGAGGGAGCAATACGGCGGTCTGATGAAATGGGTGCGGAGATTGACAGAGGAGGATATTCCGGCAGCTTATGATTTGTATATGACTATTGATGAGTTTGCTTATACTTACCGGAGAAAAAGTAAGGAGAAAGCTTATGAAGACATCCGTCAGAATATCTCTGCCATAGGGCGTACTTATGGTATTTTTGAAGGGGAGGTTCTGGCATCGGTGGTGCAGACTTCGGCGGAAAATAAAAGGTCTGCCATGGTGGTTGGCGTGGCTACCAGACCGGAGATGAGAGGGAAGGGATACGCCAGAGCGGCTATGCTGAAGCTTTGCCAGGACTGTCTGGAGGAGATGGAATTTCTGTGCCTGTTTTTTGATAATCCCAGTGCAGGGAGAATCTACCATTCCATAGGTTTTCAGGACATGGGGATGTATACCTTGGTTCCGAAGGAGAAGTAAGTGAGAGAGAGGGGGCAGATAAAAAGTGCACAAAAATGTCTGTTATATTTTTACAAAAATAGGAAAAGTGGGAAAAGAAGTCGGTATAACTGCTTTCCTTTTTCGGCGGGATTTGTTAAAATAATAGCAGAAATGGCTTGACCATTTTCGGAAAATGTTTCAGAAAAGGAGAGGATTGACATGGCAAACAGAATCGTATTAAATGAAACCTCCTATCACGGCGCAGGCGCTATTAAGGAGATTCCGGCAGAGGTAAAGACAAGAGGATTTGCAAAAGCATTCGTATGCTCAGACCCGGACCTGATTAAGTTCGGAGTTACGAAGAAGGTGACAGACGTACTGGACGGCGAAGGACTGGCATATGAAATCTATTCCGATATTAAACCCAATCCAACCATCGAGAATGTACAGAGCGGTGTGGCAGCATACAAGGCGTCAGGGGCAGATTATATTATCGCCATCGGCGGCGGTTCTTCTATGGATACTGCCAAGGCTGTGGGCATCATCATCAACAATCCGGAATTTGAGGATGTGAGAAGCCTGGAGGGTGTGGCTCCTACCAAGAAGCCCTGCGTACCGATTATCGCAGTTCCTACTACGGCCGGCACGGCGGCAGAGGTTACCATCAACTATGTCATCACGGATGTTGAGAAGAAGAGAAAATTTGTGTGCGTGGATACCCATGATATCCCGGTAATCGCTGTCATTGACCCGGATATGATGTCCAGTATGCCAAAGGGCCTGACCGCAGCAACCGGTATGGACGCTCTGACTCATGCAATCGAAGGTTACATCACCAAGGGCGCATGGGAGATGACCGATATGTTCCATTTAAAAGCCATCGAGATTATTTCCAATTCTTTGAGAGGTGCTGTTGAGAATACACCGGAAGGAAGAGAGGGCATGGCTCTGGGACAGTATGTGGCAGGCATGGGCTTTTCTAACGTAGGCTTGGGAATTGTGCATTCCATGGCCCATTCTCTGGGTGCTGTGTATGATACGCCTCACGGTGTGGCCAATGCCATTCTGCTTCCTACGGTTATGGAATACAATGCTCCGTGTACCGGGGATAAATACAAATATATCGCCAAGGCTATGGGAGTCGAGGGCGTAGACGCTATGAGCCAGGAAGAGTACAGGAAGGCAGCCGTGGATGCGGTGAAGAAGCTGTCTCAGGATGTGGGAATCCCGGCGGATTTGAAGGAGATTGTGAAGGAAGAGGATATTCAGTTCCTGGCTGAGTCCGCATTTGCAGACGCATGCCGCCCGGGCAATCCGAGAGATACCTCTGTGGAGGAGATTATTGATTTGTATAAGTCTTTGATGTAGGACGTCTGAAGTTTTTAGATTGGACTTTGAATTTGAGATAGGAAAGTAAAATTAAGAAGGCGGCCTCACGAGTTTGATTGGTGAGGCTGCTTTTTATATGCACACGGGCCCCGAGAGGCGAGTTGTCAGCAGAGCTGACTGGGGCTTGGCGCACGAGTAGGAATTAAGAACTTTGATTAAGAATGAGATTCCCTTTAAAATAAATCTGGAGGTATTAAAATCCAGCTTATATACGTTCGCTTTCTTTTTCAGGTGTAAAGGCAGGAAAAGGAGAGATTGCGAAGGTATGTACGAAAGAAACGGAGGAAATCTCAATGGAAACTACAAAAGAAAAAAAGAGGAGAACAACAGATAACAAGGGAACATCACGTGGGGAAAGAGATGCTGAGACGGGAAGAAGGGAAGGAAGCAGAAAAAAGAAAAGAACCGTAAAAGACGTGGATACGGACGTAGGGAACGGTAGGGGAGAAAAAGAAGCATCTAAGGAAATCTATGGATATATCCGTGTTTCCACGACTCAGCAGAATGATGACAGGCAGAGAATCGCCATGGCGGAACAGGGAGTGCCAGCGAAAAATATATTTTCGGATAAACAATCCGGCAAGGATTTTAACCGCCCGGGATATAAAGCCCTTATGAATGCCATCCGGGAGGGGGACAAGGTGGTAATCAAGAGCATTGACCGTCTGGGCAGGAATTTTAATGAGATTCTGGAACAGTGGAGGCATATTACACTGGAGAAAAAATGTGGCATTGTGGTTTTGGATATGGATATTCTGAATACGGATGTGGACCGGGGGCTTTTAGACAGACTGGTGTCGGAGATTATGATGATCGCACTGTCCTATGTGGCGCAGACAGAGAGGGAAATGATGCGACAGAGAGTATTTGAGGGAATTGCGGCTGCCAAGGAGAAGGGGGTCCATTGTGGAAGAAAGCCTATGGAGGTGCCGTCATTTTTTGAAATGATATATGATATGTGGAAAAAGGGGATGATTTCAGGGAGAGAGGCAGCTAGGCAGCTGGGAGTGGATAATCATACGTTTAAGAAGTGGATTAGCTTGATGGAGGAGGCAGTTTGATTACTGGCTGGATGGAGCTACTGGCGGAAGGGGCTTATACTGGTTTTTTGGGAAAAAGGGGACAGGATTGTTGATTTTTTATTCGGATTCTGGTATAGTAGTTATTGACCAATAGTCAATAACTATCGGAAGGAGGAATACATAAGTTGGCAAGACCTGTGAAAAAGCCGCCGGAGCAATGGAAGCAGGAAATTATGGAAGCGGCAAAGGAATTATTTTTATCGAAA
>CAYWRB010000132.1:0-3428 GCA_964460025.1 uncultured Hungatella sp. | reverse complement strand
GGTTATGAGGACACAGCTATCACTGACATTATGGAACTGGCAGGCGGGGCAAAAGGAATGTTTTATCGTTTCTTTCAGAGTAAGGAGGAGGTTATGCACGCTCTGGCGGATCGGATGTTTTTTGAAAATAATCCGTTTGATGCGGTCAGAGGGAGGTCGGATCTCAGCGGACTGCAGAAGATCCGGCAGGTGCTTATCTTTGACCGGGCCGATGAAGATCGGGAGAAAATCAATGTGGAGGCACTCTCGATCCTGAAAGATCCCCGTATCCTGGCAGCGGCAGTGGAGGAAAATCGGCGGGTGCTGACTCCTCTGTGGTTTGAATTGATTGAGGAAGGCCGGCGTGACGGCTCCATCAGGACGGAATATGGGAAAGAGCTTTCCCAACTGCTTCCTCTTGTGAATTTCTGGCTGATGCCGTCCCTGTTTCCGGCGGATGAGGAAGAGATTCGCCATAAATGCCTTTTTATTGCAGAGGTCCTTTCGGCAATGGGCCTTCCCATCATAGAAGACGAGATGTATGAGAGGACGGAGAGGATACTGAAAAACTGTACGGAGAAGAAAGGGGAGTGACAGATGGAAGGGAAATTGTTTACCAAAAATTTTGTACTCCTTGTTCTGGGTCAAGCCAGCTCTTTGTTCGGCAATTATATTTTGCGTCTGGCATTGTCCATGTATGTGCTGGAGGAAACCGGTTCGGCAGCCATATTTGCAGGTATTTTGTCCATTGCGACGGTTCCGACAATCCTTTTATCGCCTCTTGGAGGTATTCTCTCTGACCGGGCGGACAGACGGAAGGTCATGGTGGCTCTGGACACCCTGACGGGGACAGCGGTGTTCTGTGCGGCGGTTCTTTTATCCGGAGAGAATGCCCTTGTTGTCATCGGTGTGCTGCTTGTGGTGCTATCTGTTCTTGGGGCATTTGAGACGCCTACGGTACAGGCATGCATTCCTCAGATGCTTTCCGGGGACAACATTATCAGGGGAAATGCGGTTGTAAATCAGGTGGCGTCCGTTTCTTATCTGATTGCGCCTATGCTGGGAGGTATTTTCTATGCGGTATTTGGGCTGAAGCCTGTGATGTATGCAAGTGTTGCCTGTTTCTTTCTGACAGCATTATTTGAGTGCTTTATAAAATTGGGTTATCAACACAGAGATTTTCAGGGAAATGTTTTGGCTGTGGTCAGGGATGATTTTTCCCGCAGCCTTCGGTTTATGACCAAGGAGCAGCCGGGGATTGTAAAGATGCTGATTTTGGCGGCGCTTTCCCGTTTCTTTGTTATGGGTGTTACGCTGGTGGGGCTTCCCTTTATAGTGCGGACCCTGCTTGGGCTGGATGCAAAATATTATGGCGGAGCGGAGAGCGCACTGGCGGTTGCAACGATTCTGGGAAGCGTTGCCGCAGGGATGCTGACTGGGAAACTGAAGATTGGCAGGCTGTGGCTGGTTCTTGCGGCTATTGGATTTTGTATCATTCCTGCCGGGGGCGTATTTCTTTTTCCGGCAGGGGTGATGGTAAGGTATGCTGTGAATGTTGTCTCTTTCTGCGGTATGCAGGCTGCTATCAGCATTTTTTCCATTTTTGCGGTGTCGGTGATCCAGCAGAGTACGCCGGATTCTATGATTGGAAAGATTATGGCTTATACATCGGCCATTACCATGTGCGCCCAGCCCATTGGGCAGATGGTTTATGGGGTTTGGTTTGATGGATTTCAAGATAAGGTCTGGCTGGTTTTGATCCCTACGGGAGTCGTGGTATGTGGGATTGGGGGACTGGCGGCAGGGTTTTTAAAGGGTGCTGCTTTGGGCGAGAGGAATTGACTGAAAGGGCAGCGTGTTGATTTGGAGGCACAGGTCTGCAACGAAGGGGACTACCCGGAGAGGGTCATGTACTATTGGGCAAGGGAGTTTTCATCAGCCCTGCTTACCGGACAGGGATATTCTGCGTTGCCGCGCACAATTGTCATCGGCATTATAGATTTTATATTGTTTGAATGTGAGGAATTTGATTCCTTCTTCCAGCCGTTGGAAGTTAAGCGCCATACGCTGCTGTCAGATAAAATGGGATTTCATTTCTATGAACTTCCCAATTTTAAATGTAGACTTATACTTTGAAGTTTTTGGAGAAAATGGAATGTAGTGGGGAAAAACCCATAGGTTTTTCCCCACCATGGAATCGCCTTTGTGCTGATTGAATTTTACAGATTTTATGTTGAAAATTCCATAAAAGTGTTACAACAAGGGGCAAATTTAGATAATTTGCTCTTTTTTTGTTTCAATTTAACGAGTATAGGATAGCACACCACGAAAAAATTTGCAATAGTTTTTCGGGGAAAAACCTATAGGTTTTTCCCCACAGATAAAGGTGGAAACCACAAAATCAGGGAATTTAGATAGGAGTGAATACTATATGTGGTGTGTTGTTCATGTGAGAGATGGCGGCGAAGGGCACACAGAGGACTTTGTTGCCGGTCTTCTTCCGCAAAATAGTTATGCACGGTGTTTTCACCTGATTCGGAGCAGAAGAAAGAAGTATGAAGGGCAATGGCAGACTGTGTATGAGGATTTATTTCCGGGGTATGTGTTTATCGATACGGATCAGCCGGAAAGGGTTTATAGGGAGCTGAAAAAGACTCCAAAGCCAAAACTGCTGTTCAGTGATGATGAATATGTGTCCGCCTTGGAAAAACATGAATCTGATTTTATAGAAAAGCTTGCAGATGGAAACGGCAGGATTGGAATATCAAAGGTGAGGATCGGGACAGACGGAACGATCCATTATCTGTCTGGGCCGCTGTCGGGAATGGGAAATATGGTGAGACGGGTAAATCTTCATAAGAGAATCGCGGAGATCGAGGCAGAGATTATGGGGAGAAAGAGAATTTTGTATCTTGGGATTGAGATTGAGGCGGATGACAGGAGAAATGCCTGTTGAATGGAGTGGAGCCAGAGTGTGGTATGTGATACAGGTCTATACGGGAACGGAGGAAGAAATCTGCGAACAGTGCCGGCGCAAGGTGATAGAAAAAGAGGAAGATGTATTTGTAATGCTGGCAGAAAGAATGACTAAGATTCAGGGGCAGTGGACACAGATCACCAGCCGGCTGTTTCCGGGGTATGTGTTTGTGGAAACGGAAAGAATTGAAGATTTTTTTATGCGTTTGAAGAGAATTGATGCGATGACCAAAGTGCTGCGTACCGGAGAAGAAATGACACCGATTCATTCGGAAGAAGAGGAATATCTTCGAATGCTGGGCGGGGATGAGCATGTTGTAAAGTATTCGGAAGGGTATATGGAAGGTGAGAAGCTGGTGGTTATTTCAGGCGCTATGAAAAACTATAAAGGTGTTGTCAAGAAAGTGCTGCGGCATAAGCGGTTGGTGGTTCTGGAAGTTCCGTTGATGGGGCGGACAGTGGAAGTGACGGTG
>CAYWRB010000131.1:0-7527 GCA_964460025.1 uncultured Hungatella sp. | reverse complement strand
TCCATTGCTACGGTAGGTGACGGTCTGGTAGGCCAGATACCGTCTCTTCTGATTTCCACGGCAACGGGTATGATCGTTACCAGAGCGGTTGCGGAAGGCAGCTTAAACGAGGATATCTCCAAACAGTTTATGGCGCAGCCTACCGCTATTATGATGAGCGGTATGGTCATTGCGGTGCTGGTGATAATTCCCGGAATGCCGGTGGTTCAGCTTTTGATGGTTTCTGCTGCTTTTATCGGCGGCGGCTATTATCTGTCCAGGCGGATTCAGGCAGAGCCGGCTCTTGCGCTGGCAGGAGGCGGGACACTGAGGAATTATACGCCGCCGGAGGGAGAAGCCGAGGAGCAGGGAGAGACCGAGGAGCCTAAGCAGGTCAGCGAGGAAGAGTTTTACAAGGATGTTAACAATGTATACACCCTTCTGTCCGTGGAAGCCATTGAGATGGAGTTGGGTTATAGCCTGATTCCTTTGGTGGATGAGGCGGCGGGAGGACATTTGATTAACCGGATCATCATATTCCGAAGGCAGTATGCTCAGGATATGGGATTTGTCATTCCTTCCATTCGTCTTAGGGACAGTTCTTCCTTAAACACAAACCAATATTGTATTAAGATTAAAGGGGAAGAGGTTGCCAAGGGCGAAATACTGGTGGATTACTACCTGGCCCTGGAACCGGAGAACCTGGAAAAAGAGATTGATGGAATCGAAACCATTGAACCGGCATATGGTATTCCTAGCCGATGGATTCGGCCGGAGGACCGGGAACTGGCGGAGATTTATGGATATACGGTTATTGACCCTCTTTCCGTTCTGGTAACCCATCTGTCAGAAGTGGTAAAACAGCATGCCCATGAATTGATTACCAGACAGGAAGTGATGCATCTGGTAGAGAATGCAAAGAAAACGTCAGCGGAACTGATCGAGGAGGCGTTTCCCAATTACCTTTCTTACAGCATGTTCCAGAAGATACTTACCAGCCTTTTGAAAGAGGGGGTACCGATTAAGGATCTGGAGACAATTATAGAGACTGCCCTTGAGTGTATGTCCGATACGGTTGCTCCGGTGAGAGATGTGGATGGTCTGATTGAAAATATAAGAATTGCACTGAAGCGCACCATTACCCGTATGTATTGTGAAGACGGCAGTATGAAAGTGCTGACCATGGATGCGGAGCTGGAACGTACCATGGTAGGTTCCTTATCCAAGGGGGACAGAGGTTTTTATCTGGCGCTGAATCCGGATGTGCTTCAGAGTTTGATCAATCAGATTACCCTGCAGCTTAAAAAGTTTAACGGACTTTCTCAGAACCCGGTTATTTTAACATCGCAGGTAATGCGGGTTCACTTTTATCGGTTGATTGAGCAGTTTTATCCGAATGTCAGAGTCTTGTCCTTTAATGAGATATCGAATAATGTTCAGATACAATCAATCGGCAGCCTGACTCTTGAAGGAAGAGAGAGACGGGGGGCCTAACCGCTCATGAGGAGATGACGGAAGATGGTTCAGACAGATCATTTAGCAGCAAAGTCCAATGAGGAGCTTCTGGATATGTACCGAAAAGAAGGGAAGCTTGAGGTAAAACAGGCGCTTGTACTCCGCTATCTTTATATTGTGAAGACAATCGCCTTTCAGATGCAGAATATCTATTCAGGAAGTCTTCAGATGGAAGATATTATCAATGAAGGCGTAATTGCCATCATGAAAGGTATTGACAGATATGACCCGGAGCGAGATAATAAATTCGAGACATTTATATCCAGGAGAATTCGAGGAATGATTATTGACCTGGTGCGGAAAAATGACTGGATGCCCCGGGATTTCCGCAAGCAGGTAAAGGCTATGGAAGGGGTTCAGAATACCCTGAGCCGTACCTTGGGCCGGCCGCCTTCCGATGAGGAAGTGGCTGAAGCCATGAAGATGGATATAAAGAAATACAGAAAATTTCAGAGGATGAGCACCATGATGAACGTGCTTTCCCTGGATATGATAACCGATGAAGAAGGGGAACATCAGTCCATTCAGCTCTCCAGCAATGATGCGGATTCTCAGCCGGAAAGGGCTTTCCTGGAGGAAGAGTCAAGACAGATGCTGGCGGAGGCGGTGAATCATTTAAAAGAAAAGGAAAAACTGGTGGTTTCCTTGTACTATGTGGAGGAACTGAACATGGGGCAGATTGCCCAGGTTCTGGGGGTCAGCGAGCCAAGAATTTCCCAGATCCACAGTTCGGCCATCCGCAAGCTGAAGGCATACATGAGTGCATATTAGAAAAAATCGCATGATTGACTCAACGGTCACAGCTGGAAGATTGAAGACATACATGAGTGCGTATTAGGAGGAATAGACATGTATCAAGGGTTTTACAATCTGACATCGGGTATGCTGACCCAGAACCGGAATCTGAACGTGATCAGCAATAATATGGTGAATATTCAGACTCCCGGCTATAAGAGAGATAAGATGGTCAGCACTACCTTTCAGGAGGAGATGCTTTACAGAACGGGAAAGCGCTACAAGGAGAATCCGGAGCCTTTGGCAACTACATCTAAGATCCGCGCTGCGGACAGAACCTATGTAAGCTATGAGCAGGGCGGCTTTGAGGATACGGATGGAATCTTTGACTTTGCCTTAAGCGGGGAGGGATTTTTTGTCATCCAGACGGCCAACGGGCCGGCTTATACCAGGAATGGCTCTTTCCGTGTGGATGATGAGGGCTATCTCTGCCTGAACAGTTTAGGCAGGGTCCTGGGTACCGACGGCCAGCCCATACAGATTGACAACGAAAACTTTACGGTCAGCAGCCGGGGAGTGATCAGCGTCCGGGAGACTTCGGGAGACGGTGAGGAAGACGGAGAGTCAGAGACCACGGTCCGGGAGCTGGGAACCCTGCAGATTGTAGATTTTGAGGATTATGAGCAGCTTCACAAAGAGGACTATGGTCTGTATACCACCAACCAGGAGGCGCGGAATGTGGAGAATCCCTCCATTCTGTGGAAGATGCTGGAGCGGTCCAATGTGGACATGATGGAGGAGATGACTTCCATGATTACGACCCAGAGGGCGCTGCAGAGTGCGGCCCAGGTTCTTAAGATGTATGATCAGATCATGAGCAAGGCCGCCACGGATGTGGGAAGGCTGTAATTATTTATGCCGGAAGGCTATGGTCATTTTGCCGGAAGGCTAATGGTTGGGGCAGGAGTGAATTTTTGTATATCTGTTGAGAACTCTTGAGGGTTCCATAGGATGGTAAGGAGGGGATAGACATGTATCAGTCGTTTTACACCGGGGCTTTAGGCGCCGGAGGCTGTATGGCAAAGATGAGCGTAATTTCAAACAATCTGGCTAATATCAATAACAATGGATTTAAGCCTATGAACAGTACGTTTTCTGATTTGCTTAACTACAACCTGAATGATTCCGAGGATGCGGTGACAGAGTTGATGTCAGGAAACGGAGTGCGGATGCAGAGGACTTACAGCACCTTCGGACCGGAGGCTTTGACATCGACCAACAGCGATATTGACTTCGCAATTCTTGACAGCAACGCGTTTTTCATGGTGCGGGATACGGTGACCGGTGAGGTTACTTACACCAGAAGCGGCCATTTTTATAAAGGCGAGATGGAGGACGGTTTTTATTTGATGACAGATGCCGGAAAGGTGGTTCTGGACCAGAACGGCGAGCCTCTGAGAGCGGAGACACCGGATATTGAACGGATCATCAGGGCCATGGAAGGGGAAGACGGCGATGATGATTATGAGGATGAGACGGACGAAGAGGATGAGGATGCTCCCCGCTTAAGTCTTTATACGTTTACCAACCCCAGCCGTCTTATGAATGTGGGGAACAATGAATGGGCGCCGCCGGAAGGCATGGAGCCGATTCTGATAAATAATCCCAATATTGCTTCCGGCATGCTGGAGACCTCCGGAACCAGTCTGGCCAAGGAGATGGTTAAGATGATTGAGTGTCAGAGAGCGTATTCTTACGCGTTAAAGATGGTGATTACATCGGATGAAGTGGAATCTACGATCAACTCTCTGAGAGGGTGATCGGCAACAATAGTATAAGCCTTATGGCGGCCTATGGTAAATGAGGTGTGTATGAGACTAAAAAGCTATGAAGACATGAATCTTCAGGATTTGGATGTGATGAAAGAGATAAGCAGCATTGGTACCAGCCATGCTGCAACCGCCCTTTCCAAACTTCTTCAGAAGGAGATCAGGATTACCATCCCGGAAGTCAGTGTCCTGGGCTATGAGGATGCGGTAAATAAGATCGGAGAGATTGAGGAACTGGTGGCTGCCACATTGGTCCGAATGTCCAATGAGGTGAATGGTTTGATGCTGTTTATTTTTAAGCTGGATCTGGCCAATGCGGTGCTGGAAAAGCTGATAGGCAAACGGCATGAGTCTTTTGAGGGAATGGATGAGATGGATTACTCCGCATTGGAGGAGATCGGAAACATTATCATCTGTTCTTATGTCAATGCATTTACCCAGCTGGTAGGAGTGGAGATTGATTTGTCCGTTCCCAGTTCTACCATGAATATGTTAGGCGGAATCCTTACGGTTCCTATTGCGGAATATGGTTATGTGACAGACAAATTGATGTATATCAATGCCGAGTTTATTATGGACGGACAGAAGCTTTCAGACGGACTGCTGATGCTTCCCGATATAGAATCACTAAATAATATCTTAGAGAAATTAGGTGTTTCATAATGGCTGAAAAGGATTTAAAAGTAGGTATCGGCGATATGAAGTTTGCCAGGGGAGGAAATACGATTATTACATATGCTCTTGGCTCCTGCATAGGTATAACTTTTTATGATCCTGTCATCAAATTAGGCGGTCTTCTGCATATTATGCTTCCTGCAAGAACGGATCCTAATGACGCGAAGGTATTTAAATATGCGGATACCGGAATCCGTGAAACTGTTCGCAAGCTTACTGCTTTCGGTATGGTAAAATCCAGAACCGTGGTAAAGATTGCAGGCGGAGCGAAGATGTTCGAGATGAAAGGCGGAGGTTCTGACTTTGGAAACATCGGGCAAAGGAATGCGTCGATGGTGAAAAAGGTGCTTATGGAGGAAAAGTTTAGGATTTCTGCGGAGGATATAGGCGGCAGCTATGCAAGAACTATGCTGCTGAATGTGAATAACGGGGATGTGGTGATACGAACCGTGGGAAGACCTGAAAAGCACCTGTGAGATCGGAAGAAGCAGCAGAATTTTCCTGAATCTCAGGTGAAAAGTGAGACCAAAGTGTTGGAAAATGGCTGATAGGAGAGGAGAAGAAAAGGTGGAAAAAGGGAAAGAGGGAATCCTTCTTGAATCAGGTACAAATGAGATTGAGATTATGAAGTTTACGATTCAAGGGGAATTTTATGGAATCAACGTGGCTAAGGTAAAAGAAATCATGATGGCAGAGAGAGTAAAGGCCATGCCTCATGCCCATCCGGCGGTGGAAGGTATCTTTAAGCCCAGAGATATTCTGATTACGGTCATTGACTTAGGTTTTTACCTGACCAATGACTACCTTGAGCACAAACCCCGTGATTTGTTTATCGTAACCAACTTTAACAAAATGACAGTGGCCTTCCGTGTTCAGAGTATTGAGGGGATTAGCCGTATTTCTTGGAAGGATATCCAGAAACCGGATAAGACATTGTCTCACGGCGATGAGGGTGTGGCTACCGGTATCGCCCAGTGCAACGGCGAATTGGTAACAATCCTTGACTTTGAGAAGATTGTGGCTGAGATTGCACCTGAGACTACGATCCAGCTGTCAGAGGTAGAGCGGATGGGTGACAGGCCTATCTGTGACAGCCCGTTGGTTATTGCCGAGGATTCGATTCTTCTTCAGAAGATGATTGATGATGCCCTGCAGAGGGCCGGATTTACGGAAGTAAAGAACTTCAACAACGGTCAGGAAGCATGGGATTATCTGAAATCTATCCGCAACGATTCGGATCTCTATGAGAAAGTAAACTTGATTATTACGGATATTGAGATGCCGGAGATGGACGGACACCGCCTGACAAAACTTGTAAAGGATGACCCGAACCTGAAGCTGCTTCCGGTTGTTATTTTCTCATCTCTGATTGATGACCAGATGAGAATAAAGGGCGAGCAGTTAGGCGCTGACGAACAGCTGACCAAGCCGGAGATCGGCAATCTGGTTCATGTGATCGACAGGCTTTTGGAAAGGTTCAAGGCAAAGCTGGAACATCAAGAGACGGAAACTGCGGAATGACAGAATATCTGCAGCCGTAGTTTGGGATGATGGAGAAATTTCCATGGCTGCGGTTTGGGATGATGGAGAAATTCCATAGTTGCGGTTTGGGATGATGGATAGAATGTCCATGATTATATTTGGGATAACAGTTAGGATAGAAGGGAGGGCAAGCTGATGAAGAGAGAGAAAGAAAAAAGGCAGGCGGCAGGATGCCGGATCATGGGAATCATGCTGGCCCTTGGGATTGTCTGCAGCACAGGTGTCTGCCAAGGAGTCATAGAATCGGAGGCGGCGGAGTGGGGAAAGTCAGACGATGGGAAACATTGGATGTATTTTATATCGCCGGATGATCCGATAACCGATGACTGGATCGAAGTTGACGGGAAGACCTATTATCTGGACAAGAAAGGTTACATGAAAACCGGATGGGTCACAGATAAGGGCAGTGGGAACAAATATTACATGGGTGAAGACGGAGCCATGTGTGTGAATATGTTCACTCCGGATGACCGTTATGTGGGACCGGAAGGGACTCAGGTAACGGATTATGATACATACCGCAAGGCAATAAAGTCGGAGCTGAAGAAATCCAACAGTAAAAATTCCAAAGGTTCTAAAAAGAATCAAGCCGTACAGGGACAGCCTTGTTTCCTTCTGACGGATCTGAATAAAGACGGATACCGGGATCTGGTGGTGACAGATGCCCTGGAGAACGGGGGAAGCATCCTAAAGGTTGCCGTGTGGGACCCGGAAGACTTAAAAATTCAGCTTTCAGCAGAATTTGATGTGCCCGGCAACGGAGACAGAAACACACTGTACCTGGACCCGAAAGGGGAGGGCGTGTGGCTTGAGATTGTACGCAGCGGAGGCGACATCAGCCTTTTTCAGATGGAGTATGACACCAGTATGTTTGACAGCAAATGGGAATTTAAGCTGGAGAAGGACGATTGGGGAGGCCCGTTATACAATGTAAATCATGTGGAGGAAGACAGGTATTTCTGGGATAAACTGATGAATGAGGCAATGGAGGACAGAGGCAATATACCATTGACAGGTTTTATTCCTGCTACGGAAGAAAATATTAAGAGTCAGCTGGATTTGGTTTTAAGTGAAGAAGAACTGTGGAAGTGGGGAGAGTAATCCTTTGACCGTATCGCGGAATGTACCGTAGAATGTATCGCGGAACGTGCCGTGGGATGTATGACGGAATGTGTCTAATGTACTGTGGAATGTACCGCAGCAAGAGATAAGGCTGTTGCAAAATAAAGCATTTGTGCAATATTTTGTGACA
>CAYWRB010000130.1:0-7593 GCA_964460025.1 uncultured Hungatella sp. | reverse complement strand
TTTTACCACATACTGCTTGTACCCCAGGCAGATCACGAACTCATGAAATCCAAACTCCGAATAATATTTCATAATATGCCACAAAATCGGTTTCCCGCCTATCTCAATCATGGGTTTGGGCTTTAAATGACTTTCCTCACTGATCCTGGTTCCCAGCCCTCCTGCCAGCAATACTACCTTCATGCTTCATCCTCCGTTATCTGTAAAACACATTCCAATGATGTTCTTTTAATATGGTCAGCGCATTCCTTACCAATTCTCCCGCATCCGCCGAGCTGGTATGGTATTCAAAGGCCGCCGCAAGTTCCTCATCCGTTCTATTTTCAAAATCCAGGGCAATCACCGCACGATTGACACAGGCTTCCTTCCGCCATTTTGTCATCCGTATCTCCCTAAAAGTAGTATATCCATTTCCTGCCAAAAACACAAGGACCATAAGCGCAATGACTGACATCCAAACCTTTTTCTTCCGTGTATTCTCCTCCTTCTTCCGCAGCTTCCACATCATGGCAAAGGTCATAAGGATTCCCAGAACTCCCAGCTGGAACTGGAGAGCATAGCGGGAACTCATTCCGTAGTCCTCAATCAAAAACGACCATCTGGAGAGCAGGATCAGTCCGTGGCTCATCCCTCCTGATACGATAAAAATCATAGGAAATATGGTTTCCTCATAAAGTTTATAGCGAAACTGATACCACAGTGCCAGCAGATAAGCTATCCCGACCATGATTCCGATGATGATATACGGCGTATTGGTATGGAATACCTCTGATGCCGCCTCTCCTCCTACCACCGTAGAACAGAGAGATTTTATAAAAAACCGGACAAAGAATCCCGGAGTATCCAAAAACTGACGAAGCAGCGAACCATCGGAAGATAACCCTGTCTTCACATGGGAAGTGCTCCACAGGTAGCACAGCAGAGGAAGAATAACGCAGATTCCGTAGGCAACATATCGTTTATCCCATTTCCCGGTCTTTCTCCAGGTGATAAACATACAGAAGCCGTATCCCAAAAGCAGCACCCCCGAATAGACCGCACAGTAAGGGCCTGCCACTCCCATAGTAAGAATCCAGGGAAGAATCAGCATTCTGACATGGTCACCCTTCTTTTCCTCCCCCTTCCAGATCCGATCCCACACAAGAAAATGATAGTAAAATCCGGCAAATGCAAAAAAGTGGACCCAGCCGCTGCCGTTATTCATCATCTCCCACTTGTTCAGGCTGAAGAACACTGCCATAAGAATTAGAAACCAGGCAGTACTCACCTTTTCCCGAATGCAGTAATACGCAATCATACCTGCCGCCAGCATAAGAGAAAGTACTCCTAACGCCTGGTCAAACCGGATACTGTAATGAAACCAAGTGGTATTGATGATCCTTGCCAGATAGTTGACGGGAATTCTGGTAAGCACATCTCTGACAAAGAATTTCCCAGGGTCCCACACATCAGGCAGATAGCTGTTGACCAGACGGATATAATCGGAATATACCACATCATAAAAGGACCGGTAAAGATACCATACGCACAGGATTCCTCCAATAACCGGTATCAGATAATACCACCGCTTTTCTTTTTCCATAAAACAATCCTCCGTTCTTAGCCGTTAACTCTCCTCTTAGCCGTCAATCCGCAGTAAACCTTACCATCATGGCCAGCCGTTTTCCCTCCGATGACTCATATGCATTGCGGGAATAAAAATTATTTTCAAAATCCAGTTCAACAATATTGAAAGGCTCTGTTTCCAGATCCACATAGGTAATATTTTCTTCAATCTCTATCTGTTTTACCAGCTTTCCATCCTGATAGATGGTGGAGATCTCCTCCCCTGTCATGGCGCCCGGATACATAAGCTGCAGCTGGATGATTCCTGTCTTTCCTGCCATCACCCGTAACTTGGCCGTTTCTCCCATCCATTCATCCGGATAATATCCATAGACAGGTTCACATTTTAGTTTTTTGACAAATTCGGTAATATCCTGATATCCATGGAATTTTGTGTCTTCTCTCAATATCAGCATATTGTTGTGTACCTGCCCAAAATCCCTGATGGAATCAACAAATACCACTTCGATATGATCTTTCTTTTTCCCACGGCCAAAGGTACTGAAAAAGGTTCTGGCATCCTCTTCACTGAGGTCATAGGTATTCTCCAAAATGTATATCTTTTTTCCAAAAAGGCTGTCCCCATATTTTTCATAGGTCTGTTCCGCCAGAGAGTTTCTCTGCTGCTGTCCGTTCCAAAAATACAGATTGGAATAAGCGCCTCTGTAATAGCACTCAGCAGAAAACGTAAGCAAAAAGTACAGGAGCATAATGACCGTACAGGCCAGCATACTGTGATAATTGGGCAAAACCCTGGCCTTTGGCCTTGCCGCCGCCCCGCACATATAAGCCATCATCAGCCAGAAAGCCGTCATGGAAACATACACCCACCGAAGCTGCACCTGACTGCCCACGCTGGAACACAAGATGCAGGACCCGATGAACAAAAGAAAGAGAACCACGTTGCACAGTGTGTTTTTCCAATGCACTCTGTCGCAGATCAATCTCACGATAAAAAACACCATAAGAACCAGCAGCCACAGATCTGCCAAAATCACAAAAACCCGGACCCACCTGGAGGAATCCTGCCAGGTCAGGCCGCTTAACGTATGGCTGCCTGTGTGAACTCCCAGCAGATACAATACCTGCTGCAGCATCAATCTGGCGATTCTTTCTCTGTCCAGGACATGGATGATATCGCTCCCATCTGTTCCTACAGGAATTATGGTTCCTATGGCCAGCAGCCGAAGAAGCTGTACCAGTGCAAACACTGCCACAGGAAACAGCCAGTTCCTGATCTTTTTTTCTCTCTTCATAATCAGTGCGGCTATGAGAACCACAATCAGTATCATGAAGCGTTCATGGACAAAGCATACTCCAAAATACAGTCCCCATGCAATCTGAAAATAAGGTATGGTACTTTTCACCTCATTTAAGTACTGAAAGAGACAGTAAAGGATACTGACAGCCATCCACAGGGCAATGCTTTCCATAAGACCGTACACTTGGGCAATCTGATAACAGGACATTCCGGACACCAGATACAAGATACCGCACAGGAATCCGATGGTTCCGTTCTTGGAGACACACCTTGCAAACCGGAAGACGGTGTATGCGATAAGACCGTTGATGATGATATTACAGGGCACAAACCAGGTAATGTGGTTTCCAAACAGAGCCATCTGAATATATGCCAGTATATAGTAAAGAAAACGAAATCTGCTTTCCCCTATGGGAAACATAAATTTCCAGAACGGCAGCTCCTGATAGCTGGCCCAGAGTTCCAGATCATCCATATAAAGCCCTCGGATCTGGATTCCGGCATTGATAAAAAAGGCAAATGCCAATAGAATGCCGGCAGCAATTACCTCGCCTTTCCAACGATAAAATTTTGCTAAGGAATCCTTTTTTTCCATAAGTCTTCCCCTCCTTCTCCGGTCAGTCTATTCTCGGGCAGCCCATATGCCTGATCCTGTCATATCTTACCACTCTTCATACGCCTTTTTATAACATTTCATCAAAACCTTTACCACAGGTTTGGGCCAGAACCGCTTAAACAGTTCCATCTCTTCCGCCTCTCTGCGGTGGTCCTCAATGCAGGCCTTTGTGGCAGCGCCGTCATGAATCCGGTACAGCAATAGCGGCTTCTCCACACAGATAAAACGTCCCGGCCATTTTGCCAGAACCGTCATACAGTCCCAATCCAGAGCATATTTGTATTCCGAATGGAATATGGGATCCGGCAGATAATTCTTTCGGTAAGCACAGGAAGGGCACATCACCGGATTGCCCAGACGAAGTATGCTTTTTTTCACCCACTCTCTGTCCGACAGTCCCTTAAGCCTTAGAGGAAGACGCAGCGTCTTCTTTATGGCTTCCTTCAGACTCCATCTGCACAGTCTGCCGTGTTTTACCGTGATTCCATCGGTCATAAAAAGGGTCATGTCCGGCCAGCGTTTAAAGCTTTTCCTCAACTCTTCCACATAATGCCGTCCATACATATCGTCCTGATGGGCAATTGTGACAAAAGTCCCTCCTGCTTTCTCCACTGCAAAATTCCAGTCTGCCTGAATATCACTTTCTCCCTCTCTCACATACAGAGGAATCTGATATTTCTCCATCAGATCTGTCAGATAACGGCTGGGAGTCGAGGTGGTGCAGATGATTTCCGACGGCACCGTCTGGCTTTTTAAGGAACGGATACACGCCTCCAGATAAGGCGATTCTTTGTATGCACAAATAGCAAATGTATGAAATCCCATAGTTCTCTCCTGTTTAAAAGAAACCTTCCTCCAACATCAGACACAGCACATGGTAGACAGGCAGATGCAGCTCCTGAACCTTAAAGGTTTCCGTCTCCGGTACCATGATGGCAATGTCCGCATCATGTTTTAGTTGTCCTCCGTCTTTTCCTGTAAGGCCGATGATCTTTAAACCTTTGGCCCTGGCTGTCACGCAGGCATAATGGATATTTTGTGCGTTTCCTGAGGTGGAGATGGCTAAAAGTACATCTCCCTCTGTTCCATATCCGTATACCTGCTGGGCATAGATCATTGCTCCGTCCACATCATTTAAGAATGCGGTGGACAGCGCCGGATGGCCTGTAAGCGCAATGGCCGGAAGGGCTCCCTGCAGCTTCCCTGCCAGAATCTCCCCTGCCTCCGGATCCGCTTCCTTTAATTTCTCTGCCATAGAGTCAGGAAGCCTTCTTGTTTTTTTGAACCCCTTCATCAGTTCTCCCACAATATGCTCCGAATCCGCGGCGCTTCCTCCGTTTCCTGCAATCAGCAGTTTATGTCCGGTTTCGTAACATTCCTTCAGCAACTGATAGGACTGGCTGATCTGCTGTTTTATTGGTTCCAGCACCGGATAGCGGCATATTAAATCCTCCAAATATTCCATCTTGTCCTTGGCCTCCTTATTTTGGCTGTCTGATTCCATGTTCTCTGTCAATAATATATTTTGCTGCGTCCACAAGAGTTTCCGCGTAAAAATCATATAAGGGCCTTTCCCCTTTCTCTTCTATCTCTTTTTTCCATTGGGCTCCATACCCGGTTCCCACCAAAATGCCAGGAATCCCGTAATTCACCCCGGCCTGAACATCAATCATCTTGTCCCCTATCATGTAGGAATGGGATTTATCCACATCAAATTTTTCCTGTGCCATCTCAAACAGGCCAATCCCCGGTTTCCGGCATCTGCAGTTCCTTTTATAGATCCCCACGCCATGTTCCGGATGATGGGGACAATAGAAGAAACCGTCGATCCAGGCGCCATGTTCTTTCAGCTTACCATTCATAAATTCGTGAAGCTTTTCCACTTCTTCACAGGTATAATAGCCTCTGGCTACCCCTGCCTGATTGGTGACAACCACCAGCTTAAAGCCTGCTTCCTTCAGCATCTTTAATGCCCTGACCGCCTGTGGCAGAAATCTTAAGTCCTCCGCTCTGTGGAGATAATGGACTTCCTCATTGATGGTTCCATCCCTGTCTAAAAACACTACTTTATCCATGTTTCGTTCCTTTTAAAAGCTGAATTGGTACTCTTTGTTAGGCATCCGGACTTTTACGGTGTTATAATTCCACCTGTCTTCATCCGCAATCCAGGACTGGGCGCCTCTCAGCTCAAAATTCCAGTCCGTCAGCTGCCCTCCCGCCTGCTCTAAGCGGGATGCCACCTTATGTCTCACATTATACGGGCAGTACACCAAAAGGTATCCTCCGCCTCCGGCCCCCAGAAGCTTTCCTCCCAGAGCCCCTGCCTTTATGGCCTCCTGATACAGTTCATCAATCTTAGGATTGGTAATCTTGCTGCTCATTCGCTTTTTACTCTTCCATCCATAGTCTAAAAGCCGTCCGAAGCTGTTGAAGTTTCCCTTTAAAAGTTCGTCCTTCATGGCGTATGCCAGAGCTTTCACTTCACACATGGCCTCAAAAGGATCTTTTTTCGTATAATTGCTGACCTGATCCTTGATGATATTGGCCGACACATGGATTCCTCCGGTGTAGCACAAAAGCAGATTATATTGGAGTTCGTGAAGAATATCCTTCTTGATTCTTAAAGGATTGACCACCACATTGTTTCTGCCGTGGAACTCAATAAAATTAAACCCTCCAAAGGTGGAGGCGTACTGATCCTGGTATCCGCCGTCAATCTTTAAATCCTCCCGCTCCACCTGATAGGCCAAGTCCGCCAGGGCGTAAGCGTCCATGGTGATCCCTTTCCAGCGGGCCATGGCAACCAAGAGAGCTACCATCACGGTGGAAGAGGTACCCAGGCCGGAGCCTGCCGGCGCATCGCACTGCAGATACACCTCACACCCTTGTTTTATGTCCATGGCCTTTAAGGCTGCGGTAACCAGATCCAGCTTCCCATCATACACATAATTCTCTTTGGTGTTATATTTGACGGTCATGTCAAAATCCAGAGAATGGGCAATGATCTGCTCATCCTTTCTGGGGACAATGGAACAGTATGCATATTTGTTGATGGTGCTTCCGATAATGGCCCCTCCCTGTTCCACACAGAAAGGCTCCACATCGGTTCCTCCTCCGCCGAAGCTGATCCTTAAAGGTGCCCTTCCTCTGATTACCATGTAAGTACTCCCTTCTCCACATCATCCATAAAGCGATAGTAGTCTTCTGGCACTCCTATATCGATAAAATACCCGTCGTTTACAAATCCTCCCAGACGGCATTTCTCCTTCATCCACCTGGGAATCATCTCATTTTCCAGGGAAACCTTCCCCTCCGGTATCTGACCGATCAGTTTTCTTGACAGCAGATAGACGCCTCCGTTGATGGTCCCTGAACGGCTTTCCGATGTTTTCTCGTTAAACCTGACAAGCATCCCATCCTCCAGTATGGCTTCCCCGTATCGTGAGATATCCTCTACTTTCCGCAGCACCAAAGCCATATCCAGATTCATGGTCTGTTTTAATTTCCACAGACGGCCATAATCCATCCGATAAAATGTATCCGCATTCAGCACCAGCACCTGGTCTTCCGTCACATAGCCGGCGCCATTGCGAATAGCGCCTGCCGTCCCCAGCAAAGCTTCCTCATAGGCATAAGAAGCATGGAAACCAAAGGACTCTCCGTCTCCAAAATAGGCTTCCACCATGTTCCCTTTATATCCTACCGCAAAAATAATATCTTTAATCCCCTGATTCACAAGTTCCAAAACCACATATTCCATAAATGGCTTTCCCTGAATCAGCGCCATAGGCTTAGGTCTGTCGCTTACCACACTGCGAAGTCTCGTGCCTAAGCCTCCTGCCAGTAAAATTGCCTGCATCGGTATTGTTACCCTTTCTTTTTTTCTCTGTAAATCGTCCCCTCATAGGCCACTATGCCGAAGGAGTCAACCACCTCTCCGGTAATCCGGCTGCAGATCAGCACGTTTACTCCCTGGTCTACTTCTTTGTACCGGGTGGTGTCAAAATAAACACTGTTTTCCTGTTCTGTCGATCTCATAGTCAACGTATGATAAGGATATTGTATCTGCCTTGCCTGATCCTGCCCATGGGCAATGGAAACACACTCCACA
>CAYWRB010000129.1:0-7622 GCA_964460025.1 uncultured Hungatella sp. | reverse complement strand
TGCTCAAAAACGTGATTGGCGTCCGTCTCGTCCACATGGGGCGTCCGGTAAGCAACAGAAAACGCCCGGTTGGTGTCGTCATTTTTAATATAGCAAAGCTGGGCCCCGCTCTGTTCATGGGTAAACATAAGAATCTGGGCATTGAGAGGTCCATAAGGCTCCACTGCTTTAAGGGTAAAACCGGAAAGTTCCTCCCCCACGGCGGGAATGGCATCCCCATCCGTGCCTGCCTCTGCAGTCTCCTCTGCCTCCGCCCCGGAAGTTTCCGTCTGGCTAATGCTGGTCTCCGGCGTAGACGGGGCAGGTGCCTTGGAACATGCCGCAAGCTGCAGAACCATGGCCAGTGTCAATAAAAGTGCAGTCTGTTTTTTCTGTTTTTTCTGTTTTCTCATTTTTCCTCCTGTTATCGAAAAGAACTTCCGTTTCCCTTCGGTTTTGATTTTCCAACATAAACAGCAGCGCTTACCACCCATTCATTCTGTCCTCCTTGGCCGCTGCCTTCTGTTATTTTTATGATTATAACAAATCAGACGCAACAAATGCGCAACACTATTTGCTATCTTTCATTCTATTAATTGAACATTTCAGCCCATATGGGCCATACTATTCAATATTCTATATCAATTCCTTATCCAGCAAAAAATCAATCAAGCTGATATTCAGAACCCCATTGTCATCATACCACCGTCTGCCCATATCCGTCCTTACAACAATCTTCGGAAAAGAATCCCCCACCAGGGCAAAGGGCCGAAGTTTTGTCTCCATCTTTTCTTCTGTCCCCATTGCGTAAGCCGACTGGATATACGTCCTTTTGCCGCCGGAAGTAACCACAAAATCAATCTCTCTCGCTATACGGACAGAATTTCCGTTCTGATTCACGGTTCTCCCATACACCACTCCCACATCAACAGAAAACTGACGGCACAGCAGTTCATTATAAATGATATTCTCCATAATGTGAGTCATTTCCTGCTGCCGAAACCCAATACGGGCATTGCGAAGCCCTATATCCTCGCAGTAATATTTACTGGGAGAATCAAAATAAGACTTCCCCTTTACATCATAGCGTTTACTTTCCGAAAATAAAAACGCATCCTCCAAATGCCCTATATACCCGCGTATCGTATTGGAAGAAACCCCTTTCATCTGTTTCGAATTCAAGGTATTGGCTATTTTCGCAGGATTCGTCAGAGAACCGACGGAAGAGCACAGCAGATCCAAAATCTGTTCCAGCACATCCTGATGCTGGATTTTTTTCCTCTCTAAAATGTCTTTTATATAAACTTCCGTAAACAGGGACTTCAAATAGTTCATTTTCGCCGCATCACCAGGCCGTGACAAAATCAGCGGCATCCCGCCATAAAAAGCATACTCTTCAAAAGTTTCGCTTTTTTCTTTCCCCGCCGCAGAATAATACTCCGCAAAGCTGAGAGGATGAACACGAATCTCATCGCTTCTTCCTCTGAACTCTGTCAAAATGTCACTGGACAGCATTTTAGAATTACTTCCCGTCACATAGACATCCAGATTGGGCAGACTGCGCAGGTCATTCAGAGCATCATAAAAAGTAATCCTTTCACCACCCGGGTTATATGGATTTGCAACCTTATCCGACATCTGTATCTCATCGACAAAAAGGTAATACTCCTCCTGTTTATCCTCCACCAGCTCCCGCACATAAGATGCCAGCACCAGAGGATTCCGAAACCGGATATCCTTTGCAAGGTCAAGCTCAATCGTAATAATCTGTTCCTTTAAAACCCCGTTTCTAAGAAGATAATCCCTGTAAATATTTTTCAAAAGATAGGACTTTCCGCAACGGCGAATACCCGTTATGACCTTAACCAAACCATCAAAACGATAGGAAATCAACTGCTCCAGATAACTGTCACGCTTTATCTCCATAACACACCGTCCTCTCTCATTGAATATTTCAGCCCAAAAAGGCTATAATATTCAATTATTATACTTGAAAAAACCACAAATTTCAAGTATCCATTGAATATTATAGCCCAAAAAGGCAGAATTATTCGGCATTACGGCTTCCCGGTGCCCTCAATACTCACATTCTCCCCATCCTTTGTCATCTTAAGCTCCACCATCTATCCGTCAAAGAATTGGAGTGAGTGATAGAGAACGCCTTGCAGCAGGTAGCCTTCTTGTGGTAAAATAAATTGGAGAGAAAGAATACCGGTTTGGGGGTGCAAACCTTATGGGAATGTATTTAAACCCTGGAAACAGTGGATTTACGGGGATTAGGAATGATATCTATGTAGATAAAAGCGGCCTCATTGCCCTGATTAATGAAACGATTGACACACCAAGGCGTCTGACCTGTATCAGCAGGCCCCGGCGTTTTGGAAAATCATTTGCGGCTAAAATGCTGTGTGCATACTATGACAAAACCTGTGATTCCTCCAGGCTGTTTGCCGATCTGGCAATCGCTGCAGATAAAGGAAAACGTGAATCATACATTCGGCATTTAAACAAGTATGATGTGATTTATCTTGATATGACCAATGTTATGGGGAAGACAGATTCTCGGAATATGGTGTCATTTATTCAGACGAGCGTATCAGGGGAACTTTTGAATGCTTATCCCGATTTAAAGCCGGGCAGTTCCTTTGATGAAACCCTGATGAAGACAGCGGAACTGACAGGCAATAAATTTATTATGATTATTGATGAGTGGGACGCCCCCATAAGGGAAGAACCGGAGATACAGGAAAGATATCTTCAATTTTTACGCATGTTATTTAAAGGAAGCGGTACGACAGATAAGATTTTTGCAGCGGTCTATATGACGGGGATTCTTCCGATTAAAAAAGACGGATCCCAGTCAGCAATTTCTGATTTTAAAGAATTTTCGGTGATTAAACCGAGAAAATTTGGAAAATATGTGGGATTTACGGAAGAGGAAGTGATGCGGCTTTGTGAAGATCACCGCAGTGATTTTCAGATGATGAAACAGTGGTATGACGGATATACATTTTCAGGCATAGGGGCGGTGTATAATCCGGGCTCTGTGATGGAAGCGATTCGCAATGAAGATTTTGATTCCTATTGGACTCAGACTTCGGCGGCGGAGAGTCTTATGGGATATATCAGTCTGGATTTTGACGGGCTGTCCAAAACCATAGCGGAGTTGGTTGGCGGCGGCAGAGTCAAAGTGGATACAAAGGGATTTGCCAACGATCTGGTGACATACCGAAACAAAGATGATGTTCTCACGCTTCTGATTCATCTGGGCTATCTGGCTTATGATGAGACCCAGGGAAATGCATATATTCCTAACGAGGAAATCCGTCTGGAATTTGCCAAAATCATACGTGAAGTGAAGCGGGACGATACGATCAAACGGATTCAAGAGAGCGATCGGCTTATTTATGACACAATCCATGGGAATGAAGAAGCCGTAGCCGCGCAGATTGAGAAGATTCATGGGGAGGAAGCGCCGCTTCATTACAACAGTGAGCAGTCTCTGCGCAGTGTGGTGAAACGGGCATATTTCAGCTGTGGGGATGAGTTCCTTCTGTTTGAAGAACTGCCGGCCGGAGTGGGATATGCGGATATCGTATATCTGCCGAAAAAAGATTCTCTGATGCCGGCGCTGGTGATTGAACTGAAATGGAACAAATCTGCCCATGGCGCCATTGCGCAGATAAAGAATCGGCATTATCCTGAGGCCGTTAAGCGATATGGGGGAGAGCTATTGCTGGTAGGCATCAATTATGACAAAGATGCACCGGCAGGGAAGCGAAGGCATTCCTGTGTCATAGAAAAGTATCGGATATGACCTGGCATACTGTCACCCCTTCTCCAGCACCCGTTTCTTATAACTGCTGGGCGTCTCCCCGTAAATCCTGGAGAATGCCTCCGTAAATGCCCTTGCATCCCGAAACCCGGTCTCCATGGCAATCTCATACGCCTTCTTATCCGTAGACAAAAGCAGGGAGACCGCATGGGAAATCCTGACCTTGTTCACATAATCCTTAAAATTCTCCCCTGCCTGCTTCTTAAAAAAGCTGCTGAAATAATAAGGATTCATATGCACAATCCCTGCCAGCACTTCCAGAGACAGATTTTCCTGATAATGCTCCTCAATATACGCTTTCGCATACACAATATCCTTCTTCTCGCTGCTCTCCATCATCTCCTTAAAAAACTTCAGATACCCTTCCAGGTATTCCCGGAACAGCTCCTTCATCTGTCCAAAGTCCCCGCAGGCCCTTCCCTGCTCCAAAAGCCGCCCCACATCCGGCTCCCTTCCCTGCAGGTTCATGCTGCGCATCTTCTCCTCCAGAAGCCGGATAGCCGAACAGAAATAATAGCAGGCATCCTCCCTCCTCCCGTCAGAGGCCATACACAGCATCCTGGCAAACCGCTCAAAAGCCTTAAAAAAGCTTTCCTCATCCTGTGCAAAAATCCCGTCCATCATCTGCTCTCTGGCCTGAGAAATCTCCTTGGCCCCCGCCTGTCTGGAAAACACCCTTTCTCCCACACACAAAATCGGAATATTAATCTGGTCTATAAAAAACAGGTACCGCTTCATATCCAGGCAGCGCTCATACTCCTCCGGAATCCTGCTCATGGAATCCACCAGACCGCCTATGATAAAAGCCGTCCTCTTCTCCATAATCTCACTGGTCCGCTCCTGAAGTTCAAACAATTCCTCCTTGGCCTGGGCCCTGCCGATTCCCTTCATAACCATAATCACATCCTGATTCTTGGAAAACAAAATCCCCAGATTCTTCTCCCCCAGCCACTCCTCCAAAAAGCTCTGGAAAGAAAAATAAACCAGCTTCTTCACCTGCTCGCTCTCCGTCCCGTCAAACAGAAGCTCCGCCAGCACCGGCAGATAAGTAGTCTCCTCCAAATCCGTAACCTGCGCCTTATCCTCTGCCTTATCCTCTGCCTTATCCTCCCCTCTCTCCGGACTCCCCGGCCTCTCCTCCTGCCACGTAAAAGCTCCGCCTCCGTTCAACATCTCCGCCGCCTTCCCGATGGCATGAATCAGCTCCTCCAATATCACCGGCTTCAGCAGATACTCCACCGCCCCAAAAGTAAGCGCATTTCTGGCATACTCAAAATCCTGAAACCCGCTGATAAAAATCACCTTGGTCTCCAGCTCCAGTTTCCGGATATTCTTCAGAATCTCAATCCCATCCATCCCCGGCATACTGATATCCAAAAGAGCAATCTCCGGCTTCAGTCCCAGGATTCCCTCCATGGCACTTCTCCCGTCCTCATACTCTCCCACAATAGAAATCCCCAGCTTCTCCCAATCCACCAGCTTCTTAATCCCCCTGACAATCACCGGTTCATCATCCGCCAGAATCAACCTTAACATATCTTCCCCCCTTATGTACGACCAAAATTTTTCTCATACGGCAAAAGCACCTGAATCATAGTCCCCACCCCCGCCGTACTAATCACCCGAATCCCATACTCCTCCCCATACAGATACCTAACCCTGTCATGGACATTCTTAAGCCCGATACTCTGCCAGTTATACTCATTCTTAATCCCCGGCTCCTCTCCCCCCAAAAACTCCTCCAGCTTCTTCACTTCCTCCTCATTCATCCCCACTCCGTTGTCAATCACCGACACCTCCAGCCGCTCATCCTTCACCGCAGCCTCAATCATGATACTCCCCCTGCCGCTTTTCGGCTTAATCCCATGGACATAAGCATTCTCCACCAAAGGCTGCAGAATCAGCTTCGGCACCATAATCTCATAGTTTCCCGGCGTCTGCACATTCAAAAGAACCTTCCCGGAAATCCTGCAGTTCAAAAGATACACATACTTGCGTATAATATCCACCTCTTTCTCCAAAGGCACCATATCCTCCACCGGCCCAATGAGATAATGCATCTGCTCCGACAAAGCCTCTATCATCTTAGACACCTGCCCGTCCTGATTATCCACAGCCGTCATCCGGATAATCTCCAGGGTATTATACAGAAAATGAGGATAAATCTGAGACTTAAGGGCCGTAAGCTCCGCCTCATTCTTCTTAATCTGAGCCACATAAGACTGATTAATATAATTTTTCAATTCCTGTGACATCCGGTTAAACCTCTCCGACAGAACCCCGATTTCATCGTACGCCTCCACCGGCAGCTGAATATCAAAATTACCGCTTTCCACCTGGCTCATCTGCTCCATCATATTGTGGATAGGCCTGGTCAGCTTCCCGGAAAAATAAATAGATGCCAGCAACAACCCTCCCGCACAGACAGCCAGAAACACATACATGGTATACCGCATGTACCGAATCCTCTCGAAAGCCTCCCTTGTATCAATGGCAAGAATCACCTTCAGCCCATAATCATTCTCCTGGGTAGCAATCACCATGGTTTCCCCCGAAGGCACCGGCATAAGCCCCTCCCTCTCGAGATTCCTTCCGATTGCCTCCGCCCTGGTAGAATAAAAGCAGTCTCCCTCCTCATTCACCAGCCAGATATTCTGAGCCTTGTCCATATGCATTTTCTTGACAATCAGCCGCAGTTTCTCAATATCAATATCCAGAAACAAGGTCCCTATATACTTCTCCCGCCCAATGGCACCTCTTAAGTCATAATAATTTCTGGCAACCGTAAAGACTTCATCCCTCACCCCGCTGTAATACCCCGTCCCATGGGTGGGAATCAGAAAAAGCCTTTTAGAACCAGTATCCCACTCCTCATATTTTACACTGTCCTGAAAGGCCTTCTCATCATTAAAATACGTCTTCCTCCTGCTGAAATGGAAAGAACGCCTCCCTGTCTCAGGTGTATCCGTCAGAAAATGAACCGCATAAATATATCCGTCCATATTCTCTATATTCTGGAGAAACGTACGCATCTCGCTTTCCCTCCCGCCGTCCCTCCCGTCATACTCAAAAATTTCCCCGGTCAGAATCTGTCGCAGCGTGTCATATCCGGAAGAATAGGAACCCTCCCCTGTCTGGCTTCCCGCCTCATAATAATAAGCGGACTTTGAGGCATCATTATAAACAGACAGCATATTTTCCACACTGGAAGAAATGTGAATAGCCGCCTGCTGATAGTTGTCAGACAGCGCACTTTCATACTCCTCCAGCAAGAGATTCATCATAAACGTAGACAAGATTAACATGGGAAAAAGCCCCAGCAAAATCATTGCCAGAGCAAACTTATGATAAAGGTTCAAATTTATCCTTGATTTCCCATTTCTCATAACAGCCTCCCAGGTATGGCTTTTTCCTTTTATCCCTTGGCCGCCCCTGCCGTAATTCCCTTAACGAAATACTTCTGGAACATACAGAAGATTGCCAAAGCCGGTATGATGGAAATAATGGTTCCCGCAAACACGATATCCCAGCGTGCCGTATACTGTCCCACAAAGGATGCAATCTCCACGGTAATGGTCTTGGCCTTACCGCTTGGAAGAGCCAGATAAGGCATCAGGTAATCATTCCAGATTCCCAGTCCGTTTAAGATAATCATGGAACCGGTGCATGGCCCCAAAAGCGGGAACGTCACCTTCCAGAAAGTCTGAAACGGAGAACACCCGTCAATCTGGGCCGCCTCCTCAATCTCCAGCGGAATTCCCTTTAAAAAGCTGGAGTACAGCAGGGTTCCGAAGGCAATGGAGCCGGA
>CAYWRB010000128.1:0-7646 GCA_964460025.1 uncultured Hungatella sp. | reverse complement strand
TCTGGATGGCATTGGTAAACTTCTGAATCATTTCCGGGTTGGCTTCCAGATAGCTTTTTTTGGCGCTGTAAGCCGTGTAGGGCACGTAACCGGAGTCGGTTCCAAGAGAGGCCACCACATACCCGTTTCCTTCCAGCTCAAGGCTTGTGGCGAAAGGCTCAAATTCTACGGTGTAATCGGCGTCGCTGCTGGTAAAGGCGGCGGCGGTCAGTCCAAAGGAGATACTCTGGTCGATAGAGAGGTCCGATTTCGGATCAATGCCGTTTTTCTTTAAGATATACTCAAAAACCATTTCCGGCATACCGCCTGCTCTTCCGCCCAGAACCTTTTTCCCTTTCAGTTTCTCCCAGGTAAATGAGGAATCCGCTTCCCGGCCTACCAGGAAATTGCCGGCCCTCTGGGTCAGCTGGGCAAAATTTACGGCGTAGTCCTGAGAGCCGTTGGCATAAGTATAGATGCTGGCCTCGGAACCCATAAAGCCGATATCCGCATCCCCGGATACCAGTGCTGTCATGACCTTGTCGGCTCCGGCTCCGTTGACCAGAGTTAAGTCTAACCCCTCTTCCTTAAAGTATCCAAGTTCAATGGCTGCATACTGGGGTGCATAAAAGATGGAATGGGCGACTTCATTTAATGTAACAGGTGTCAGCTTTGCTGTGCCGGAAGTCTTCTGGCAGCCGGTCAGAGAGGCAGCAAGACAGGCGGCGGTAAGAAAAAATGAAATAATTTTTCTCATGATAATCTCCTGTGAGTTTTTTCGGTATGGTTTATTGTATTGGGGAGAAAGGCGGGAAGTGCCTGTTTACAAAAGGATCAGGAAAAATTCATATGGAAGTTGCGCATGTTTAGAGCTCATGTTATACTAATTTAAATATCTATTTTTAAGCAGGCGGTTCAAAAGGAGCAAAACATGAGTTATAAAATTATCGTGCTGGATTTAGACGGAACGTTAACTAACCGGAACAAAGAGATTACCCCCAGAACCAGGGAGGCTTTGATGGAGGCCCAGAGGCAGGGAAAGATCGTGATCCTGGCTTCCGGACGCCCTGCCTATGGAGTAATGCCTTTAGCCAGGGAACTTTGCCTGGAGCAGTACGGCGGATACATCCTGTCTTTCAATGGCGGCATCATCATGAACTGCACAACCAATGAGATCGTATTCAGCCGCCAGCTTCCCATAGGGGCCAACCGCTCTATTGCGGAACTGGCAGTGGAACATGGGGTCAGTATTCTTACCTATGAAGGGAATAAAATTATTGCCAGCAACAAAGATTGTCCATACACCCAGCTGGAATCCAGGGTGAATCATCTTGAGATCAAGGAAGTGGAGAATTTTAAAGAATATGTTACCTTTGCCGTCCCTAAATTTTTGATGACGGATGACGGAGACTATCTGGCTCTGGTGGAACCCAGGGTAAAGGCGGCTTTGGGGAAGAACTTCAGCGTCTACCGCTCCGATCCGTATTTTCTGGAGATTCTGCCAAAAGGCATTGACAAAGCCAAATCCCTGGAACGCCTGTTGAATCTGGCAGGACTTTCAAGGGACGAGATGATTGCCTGCGGCGACGGATACAATGACTTGTCTATGATCCAATATGCGGGGCTGGGAGTAGCCATGGAAAACGGGGTACTTCCGGTGAGAAAGGCAGCAGACTACATTACACGTTCCAACGATGAGGATGGGGTTGCTCATGTGGTGGAAAAATTCATGCTTTCTTAAGGTTCCCAGGTATGGACTTTACAAAGTTAATGTGTTAGTATAGTACATATGGATATCGGTCGAGTACAGCCGTTTTGATACATAGGGGAATGAGGCGGTGCTGGTACTGCAAAGACGGTATGATGAAATATAGAAGCAAAAAGGGGATCAAAACATGAATAAGAAGATAAAGACAGAGGCTGTGGATCATCTGTTTGACGCCGTTCTTACGTTAAAAAATGCTGAGGAATGTTATTCCTTTTTTGAGGATGTGTGTACGGTTAATGAACTGCTGTCATTAGCCCAGAGGTATGAGGTGGCCAGGATGCTGAGGGAGCGGAAGACCTATCTGGAGATTGCGGAGAAGACCGGCGCTTCCACAGCAACCATCAGCAGAGTCAATCGTTCTCTGAATTATGGAAGCGACGGATACGATATGGTATTTAAACGGCTTCGCGGAGAGGAAGAGTAGAACACTTATCTTAAGTGTTCTTTTTCTTCCCCTCAAAGGTATGCTCTTCCCGAATCTGGTCTATCAAAAGTTCCATGATCTGTTTTTTCAGATACACATCAAATCCCATGGCGCAGATAAATGAGAATAACTGCAGGTATTCCCGGTCGTCTCCCTCCTGATCCGTGAAGATGGTCTGGGAAGTGCGGAATTTACGAATCAGATCCTCCTTTAGCCGCTTCATCTGATCCTTTTCCAGGGAAAAGATCTGGTCATAGATATCCTGGAGGGACAGATTGGAAGATTCCATAAAATGTTCCTCCGTAATATGCTGAAACAGGGTTTCGATATCGCTGAATGCCAGCATATTTTTAAAATAGTAGATAAAAATCAGGAGAAGCATATGTTCCCTGGAGTACTTCTTCTTGATAGGCGGAGGCAGAAGATTATTCTTGGCATAATTGTTGATCATGGTCTTGGTAAGAACCTTGTCCTCCGGATAACGCTTGGACTTTTTCAAATGCTCGTCCATAAAGGTGGTTACCTGATCCATGTATAAATCAATGTTGGGAATCTGCTCCGGCTTTACATAATCCAGGCTGTCCAGCCGTGCAAAAATCTCCCTCAGTCTTTCGTTGTTGTCTTTCATGATCTCCTCTTTCTTAAAATACAAGTGATCCAAGCAGAATGGAAGAGCTGTCTGCAAATGTTCGTTTCAATGTTATTATATAGTATGAAAAACTAGATGACAAGATGTAAATGTAATTATTTGTCCCATAAAATCTCATAAATCCATTGAAATGTGGAACAAATTTCTGTATAATGTACGGAATAGGCGTTGGAGACCGGAATTTATGGCAATGCCTGTACAGAACAGATTGCAGGAGGAAATTTTTATGAGATACGAGATGACGCCTCAGGGCGTATGTTCCAGTAAAATATGTTTTGATTTAAATGGCAATGTGGTGACCAATGTTGTATTTACCAGAGGCTGCAACGGCAATCTTAAGGCTATCAGCAAGGTGATCGACGGCATGACCGTGGAACAGATTGAAGGATACTTTAAAGGGAATACCTGCGGGATGAAGAAAACTTCCTGTGCGGATCAGCTGGCTAGGTGTGTCCGGAAGGCTTACGACGAGTCCCAGGCATGATGGCGGCAGTGGCATCCTTTTAGCAGCGGCCGAAGCGGAGCGTAGACGCAAAACTTTCATTATAAGATAAGAGCAGGATAGATAACAAGATGGGAAATTACGATTTGTTAAATCCAATGCAGAAGGAGGCAGTCTTTTGTACGGAAGGGCCGCTTTTAGTTCTGGCAGGGGCCGGGTCCGGAAAGACCAGGGTCTTAACTCATAGAATCGCTTACCTGATCGAGGAAAAGCAGGTAAATCCGTGGAATATCATGGCGATCACATTTACCAACAAAGCGGCAGGAGAGATGAGAGACAGGGTGGATAAGCAGGTGGAATACGGCTCGGACAGTATCTGGGTCAGCACCTTTCACTCGGCCTGTGTGCGGATTTTGCGCAGACATATTGAATTTTTAGGGTTTGAGACCAATTTTACGATTTACGACAGAGATGATCAGAAGACACTTTTAAAACAGATTTATAAAGCCATGAATATTGACAGCCGGATGTATAAGGAAAGATCGGTGATGGGACAGATCTCCAGTGCAAAGGATGAGTTGATCTCGCCGGAAGATTTCCTGCTGCAGAGTGAAGGCGATTATTATGAGAAAAAGGTGGGGGAGATCTATAAGGAGTATCAGGACCGTTTGAAAAAGAACAATGCCCTGGATTTTGATGACCTGATCGTAAAGACCGTAGAATTGTTCCGCAGCCAGCCACAGGTTCTTGACTATTATCAGGAACGATTTAAGTATATTATGGTAGATGAGTATCAGGATACCAACACGGCACAGTTTGAGCTGATACGTCTTCTGGCCCTCAAATACAGGAACCTGTGTGTGGTGGGAGACGATGATCAGTCGATCTACAAATTCAGAGGCGCCAACATCGGCAATATCCTTCACTTTGAGGATGCATTTCCCGGGGCGACGGTGATCAAGCTGGAACAGAATTACCGTTCTACCCAGAATATTCTGGATGCAGCCAATGCGGTGATCAGAAATAACAAGGGGCGCAAGGACAAGACTCTGTGGACAGGCAATGGAGCCGGGGACAAGATCGTGTTTCGGCAGTTTGATCAGGCTTACGAGGAAGCAGACTATATCGTAAGGGATATTCTGGCCAATCAGTACGAGTATGAGGACTGCGTTGTTCTGTACAGGACCAATGCCCAGTCCCGTCTTCTGGAGGAGCGGTGCATTTCCCACAATGTGCCTTACCGGCTGGTAGGCGGCGTGAATTTCTATCAGAGGAAAGAGATTAAGGACATTCTGGCTTATTTAAAAACCATCTCCAACGGCAAAGACGATCTGGCGGCAGAGCGGATTGTCAATGTGCCCAAACGGGGGATCGGAGCGGCTTCCATGGCAAAGGTAATCGTCTTTGCATCTGCCAACGAATACAGCCTGTATGACGCCATGACTAGAGCCAGAGTGATTCCGGGACTTGGAAAGGCGTCGGAGAAGATCGGGCGGTTTACGGATATGATTGAAGAGTTTCGTTCCAGGATGCAAGGGGAAGAGTATACCATCCGTCAGTTGATCGAGGATGTGCTGGATGAGACCGGATACCGGAGAGAACTGGAAGAAGCGGAGGATGAGGTGGAAGGCCAGAGCCGTCTTGATAATATTGAGGAGCTGATCAACAAGGCGGTTCAATACTGTGAGAACACGGAACATCCGGATCTGGACGGATTTCTGGAGGAGGTCGCCCTGGTGGCTGATGTGGACCAGCTGGACCAGTCGGAACACAGGGTGACATTGATGACTTTACATAGCGCCAAGGGACTGGAATTTGAACACGTGTATCTAAGCGGCATGGAGGACGGACTGTTCCCCAGCTTTATGAGCATTACATCGGAGGATTCCGGGGACCTGGAGGAGGAGCGGCGCCTGTGCTATGTGGGGATTACCAGGGCAAAGAAGCATCTTACCCTGACCGGCGCCCGCATGCGGATGGTAAATGGGGAGACAAGGTACTGTAAGAACAGCCGTTTTATTGAGGAGATACCGGAGGAATTTCTTCAGTCCAGCCGTCTGGAGCCAAGGATTTCGGGAGGCAGCGCAAAGCAGCGGCTGGAAGCTATGGCGGATCTGGACAGCCTGCCCTGGAACCAGCAGCCAAAGCTACAGGGAGTAAGCCGGTTCGGAAGCAAAAGCGATTCTTATGGAAGCAGAATCCCAAGGGACAATGCCTATGCCTCTTCCACTTCGAAACCTGCAGGGGGAGGAGCCGGCTTTGGGAAAACATTTTCCGTGGAGAAGAGTAAAGGCCTTGACTACCAGGCAGGAGACCGGGTGAGACATGTAAAGTTCGGATGCGGAGTGGTTCAGGAAATCAAAGACGGTCCTAAGGATTTTGAAGTGACGGTCTGTTTTGATATGGCAGGGGTGAAGCGAATGTTTGCTTCCTTTGCCAAGCTGGAGAAATTGTAAAACTGCGGCCGCTGTGTTCTTGTACGGTCAGCGTGGTAAGCACGCAGGCCTGATTGAACAGGAACATAAAATCCGCAAATATTTTATAAAATGAAAAAATAGGATAGTAAAAACGGAAAAAGGATGGTATACTAACAGTATATCACGAGGCAGTGTGAAAGGATGGTGTGAGAAATGAATAAAATTGATATGATGGGCAAGGATGCATTAGGCCGTATGGAGGAAATTATGAATTCTACCAGATTGAATGACTTTCTTCACAGGAAGGAAGAAGAGGACAAGAAGAAAAGCATGATTCTGTGGGGGCTGGCTATTGTAGGTGCAGTGGCGGCAGTGGCAGCAATCGCTTATGCGGTGTACCGTTTCTTTACTCCGGATTATCTGGATGATTTCGAGGACGATTTTGAGGATGATTTTGATGACGACTTCTTCGAGGACGAGGATTCAGAGGGCGAGAAGGATAAGGAAAAAGAAGAGGAATAAAGAATAGCATCACAGGTGTGAGGCGTGTCTCATGGACGAGGCACGCTTTTTATGTCGTGGGGCTTAAAAGGCACGGATTTTCGGAGCAAAGTGATTTTAAGAATATGTTGAAGAGTACTCTTAGAAGGATGGGGAGGAAGCCATGGTGAAAAAGGGTGAGAGATATACCGGGATTGTGGAAAAAATGGAGTTTCCCAACAAGGGGATCGTGTATATAGATGGGGAAAAGGTGATTGTGAAAAATGGGCTTCCCGGACAGCAGGTGTATTTTGCCGTGAACAAAAAGCGGGGAGGAAGGTGCGAGGGAAGGCTTCTTAAGGTCGTGAAGGAATCAGAGCTGGAGAGGGAAGAAAACCGCTGTCCTCATTTCGGCGTCTGCGGAGGATGTGTATCCCAGAGCATTCCCTATGAAGAGCAGCTTAAGATCAAGGAGCAGCAGGTGAAGGAGCTGCTTGACAGTGTGTGCGAGAACGATGTATTTGAAGGGATTAAGAGAAGCCCTGTCTATGAAGGCTACCGGGGGAAGATGGAATTTTCTTTTGGAGACGAATATAAGGGCGGACCGCTGGCTCTGGGGATGCACCGCAGAGGCAGCTTTCATGATGTGGTGAATGTGGACCACTGCAGGATCGTCCATGAAGATTTTACGAAGATATTGACGGCTACCAGGGAGTATTTCAAGGAGAAGGGCGTAGGATTTCACAGAAAGCTGCAGCACCAGGGCTACCTGCGTCATCTCCTGGTGCGGCGTGGGGCGAAGACAGGAGAAATATTGGCGGCTCTGGTGACTTCGGGACAGGTGGAGAGGCTGGGAGATCTGACGGAGGAGATGCTGCTGGAAGGGTGGAAGCAATGCCTTCTTGAGCTTCCGCTGGAAGGGGCCTTTGCCGGTATTCTCCATATCCGCAATGACAGCCTGGCTGATATTGTGCAGAGTGATGAGACGAAGGTGCTGTATGGGCAGGATTTCTTCTATGAGGAACTGCTGGGCCTGCGGTTTAAGATATCGCCGTTTTCGTTTTTCCAGACCAATTCCCTGGGAGCTGAGGTGCTGTATGGCGTGGTGAGAGAGTATGTGGGGGATACGAAGAATAAGGTGGTTTTCGATCTGTACAGCGGCACCGGAACCATTGCTCAGGTATTGGCGCCGGTTGCGGACAGGGTAGTGGGTGTGGAGATTGTGGAGGAGGCTGTGGAGGCTGCCAGGGAGAATGCGGTGAGCAATGGGCTTACCAACTGCAGATTTATAGCCGGGGATGTGCTGAAGGTCGTGGGGGAATTGGAAGATAAACCGGATCTGATTGTGCTTGATCCTCCAAGGGACGGAATCCATCCTAAGGCTCTGGAACGGATCATTGATTTTGGGGTGGAACGGATCGTGTATATCTCCTGTAAGATCACAAGTCTGGTAAGGGATTTGGCGGTGTTTCAGGAGAGAGGATATC
>CAYWRB010000127.1:0-7654 GCA_964460025.1 uncultured Hungatella sp. | reverse complement strand
ATGCTGATACGCCAATGCTCCTGTTTTCTCATTATACTGGAAGGTTCTGGCAAAACCCCTGTTTCCAAACAGCCTCTCTCCTGTATTCACATCGTAAACCGCTTCCAGGCAATAAGGAGAATTGGTGTAGGCTGTGCAAAACAGCAGTCCGTCTTCTGTCAGATAACGGTCCTGATTGTATCCCTGATTTCCATGCTCAAATACTTTCACAGTCTCTTTTCCCTTAAGGTCAAACACTACAGAGAGCAACTGTGTGCACACCAGCAGCTTCCCTTCTTGAATCTCCATATGAGTTACGGAGTCTGTGCTGTACTGTGAAAAGTCAATCATCTGCAACAAGGTATCCTCCATGCAGCACACCACATCGGCTTCTGGCTTATCTGTTGTAAAAATTTCAATCTGACATCCTTTCTTATCGTATTCCCATGCAACTGCCAGACGTTCTGCTTCTCTATCCATGGCCAGACACGCAGCTTCAGCCTCCGACTGATACGCGGAAGTAAACTGCACCGCGGTTTTGGCGCCTGCTTCCTCCAGAAAGAGAAAACCAGAAGGTTCCTGCCAGAAAACGTATTTCATATCCGGAGTAATGTAGTACATGTACTGCTCCACCATAGGGTATGCCATGATTTTTTCTACTGCCAGCGGCTCCATGAGCGCCTCCGTATCCCTGACCCTAAGCCAATACCAGTCGGCCTCCTTCTTTTCTGCCCCTGGCAGGCTTTTTTCCTCATAATACTGATCTTGTTTTGAAAATATACCAGGTGCTTCTACATCCATCACCCTTTTCCCATCCTCGCTGAGCCTGCAGGCCAGATGAAATGACCTATAAGTAAGCAGGCCTCTATTTCCAAAGTTTTCCGGCTTATAGCCATAGATATCCAAGGCTGTACTCGAATTTACATAGATCAGGCCGGAATCCCTGTCCAAAAAAGCAGCCCCTTCCAGACGGTCAAGAAGCGACTTTTCCCGTCTGCTCCAAAACAGGCAGTACTCTTTCTGAAGCCAATAGGTGTTAAAAATATAAAGTTCTCCGTCTTCCGTGGCCTGCACGGTCTGTATCTTTTCATCTGTCCCTCCCATCTGCTGCAATACCTCCGCAGCCTCAGCAATTTCCGGCTCCGCCTCTTCCTCCCCGAAGACATAATCCGCCGCTTTAAACTTATCACCAAACAGCGCATTCATATACGAATAAGATTGATATCCTTCCAAAAACTCTTGGGACACATCAGGTTCTTCCCAGAGATTTCCTTCCTTATCAAATCTCCCCACGGCAGTGCGGCTTGATCCTATTCCTTCCTCATAATTTGACCTGACTATGTAGCAATCCTGGGTCGCCTCGTCAAAGAAGCCTGCATAATTCACCCTCCCATATTCCTCTCCTGTTATGATGTATTCTTTAGAAAAATATATTTCCCCTGTTTCCACCAGAAACCCTTCTGCCAAAACCTTTATGTCCTCTCCGGCCTGACGGCTGAATCGGAGAACTCTGTCCGCTTGGGCATTAAAGCATACTTCTTCTCCTTCACACTCAAACAGAAGTATTCCGTTATTTGTATCATACAGATAAGTGTTGCCAAAATCGGTAACTGCAATTCTGGTTCCCTTGGCATATGTGTTACAGATCCACCAGGAAGTCACATTAAAAGAAATATGAGCCTTTTGCTGGAGCGGTTTTGTTTCTTCCATGATTTTCTGCTCCAAAACCGCATTTCTGAGAGCGGTTAAGGCTTCTCCTACCAGCGGCCGGTCATCCTCCTTCTGCCCCTTGGGCAAAGCTTGTTTTGCCAGCAGCATCGCCAGAAGCCTGTCTCCCCTTCTCCGTTTTGTTTCCGCAAGAGAAGCCAGACGTATCGACTGACGGACATAGAAGGTCTCCTGCTTCTGTTTAATCAGATTCATCATATGCATATTATAGATTGAGAATCCAAGGATAACGGCCAGCAGAGAAGAAGCCGCAGCCATAAACCGCAGCCTGTTGGTTCGTCTCTTCCGCTCATATAGCGCTTCGTACTTATCCCCCATCATAGGCGCTGCCAGCCTGAGATATTCCTTTTTCAACCTTCTTTTCATGCCGCCCATAGTTTCTGCACGAACATCCGCACACAAAGGTTTATCCTCCGCCTTAAGATCTTCGTTCCACAAAATAGGAGGAACAGATTCGAAATGCTCCCCTGCTACCAGCAGAATAAAAATATTCTCATTGCTCTCCCCATGCAACTGCCGAAAAAATGAGAGTTCTTCCATACACCACTTGGATTTCTGCAGTTTTGGCGAACAGATCAGGATCAAATAGCGGGACTTCGCAAGAGCCTGCCGGATGCTCTCGTCCAAATTACTGCTGGCAGCCAGCTCGCTTTGATCTCGGAATACCCGAAGTGTACGATTCCTTTTCCATCCCCTTTTGTTTTTTCTCATCCTTTGGCTCTCCAAAAGCTGCTGAAGACGGATTGCGGCTTCTTTATCTAAAGGCAGATGCCGGTAAGATATAAACGCATCATACTGATAGGCAGATTCTTTCATGTCCCCTCCGGTTTCCATATGAAATAGATCTCTTTTTCCCACTCTGTCAGTTCCCTCCTTCCATTCTTTGATGTTAAATATGCGTCCGCATATTTCAACAATTCATCTAATTCCATGATCGAATACCGTATCAGCCGCTCCTGCTTATACTCATTCAGGTTATACAGCCTCCCTTCTACAAGAGCGTATCCCGTTCTGCTACAAGTCAAAATTTCATCTCCTGAAAAAATATCATATACCTGGCAGCAATCATCTCCCTCCAGGAGAAAATACCGATTGTCCATGGTGCAGTCATCGGTTCTGAGTCTCATATTGGTCTCCTGAGGAATAATGGTATGGATATCTTCAAAAGCCCCGTCTTTTCCTCGACGGGCAATATATACGGAGCGGTTTGTATTGGCTGTCCCCAGCTTCTGATATACCAGTGTTTTCGTATCCTCCTGATACTGATAAGCCCTGCACATGTTTTCCTGGCTCCAAAGCTGTGCCCCTGTTTCAATCTCATAAATGGCAGCAAGACAATAGGGGGAATTGGTCTCCATCGTGCAGAACAGCAGACCGTCCTCTGTGAGATAGCGGTCCTGATGAAATTCCTGGTTTCCATGTCCGAATATTTTCGGTTTTTCCTCACCGGTCAGATCAAACAGCATCGATTTCTCCTGTGTGCAGATCAACAGGCAGTCGCCGCCAAATTCCATATGGCTGATGGAAATATCTCCGTATTCCGAGAGATCCAGTCTATCTGTAAGCGAACCATCCCTCAGGCGCAGTTCCACACTGATCTTTCCGTCCTCATTCCTTACTGCTATCGCAATCCTCTGGCCGCTTTCATCTACGGACAGGCTGACCGCTTTCTGGTCCTGTTCAGGACAAAAGGACAGAATTACCTTTCCTCCTGTTTCCCGGAGGCAGAGACTGCCGTTTTCATCCTCGTAGAAAATTTTGTCCATATAAGGCGTTACATAGTACAAAAAACCGTTGGCCGTATATTCCTCCTGCCTTAACTCTGTCTCTAATACATACGGAGAACGAACCTTCTCTTCCCGGATCCTCAATACGGCCCGCCTTTCATTATTATTGTCCTGTTGATAATCCACGGCCAGCAGCCTTTTCCCATCCTTGCTGATTCGATTATAAGTGTCCTCCTGGCTTACCTGACTGAAATTTTCCGGAGCATAAGAATAAATATACAGTTCTATCCCCAATATCTGATAGATTAAATGGGATTCCCTGTCAAAATAACACGTTCCTAGCAAATAGGACACCAGCTTCTTCTCTTTTCTGGACCAAAAAATATTCCCTATAGGACTATCGTAAATAAACAATTCTCCATCTCCGGTATCAATGCCGGTCTGAACATCATAGAACCACTCATTCAAATATGCAGCAGCCTTCCCAATCTCCGTATTCTCCATCTCCTTGGCATTTTCCGATGAATAATCCACATCCTTCTGCCATATATCAAAGGCCGGATTCCGCCACTGTTCATAAGGAAGTTCCAGATCATACAGCGGCACCCAGGTTTTTTCGGTATGAAGCAGCCGTCCGGTCTCCACTTCAAAGGTTTCTATAAGAACCGTCCCTTCTTCATCAAGCAGTTCCGTTGCTCGAACAGCTATTTTCCCATCGTCATCAAAATATACTTCCATCCCATGGCACTGAAACAAAAGCTTTCCTGTCATGGCATCATACAGATAAGTATTATCATAATCACAAACCGCAATCCTCGTACCCTCCGCATATGTATTGCAAATAAACCATCCTGAAGCCTGAAAAGAAATGACGGCCTGAAGAACCAAAGCATTATCCTGTTCTATCATCTGCCCCACTACCGCGCTGCGCAGCGCCGCCTCTGCTTCCGGAGACAACGGCTTTTCCGGATCTTTTGCGTCCATAAACAGGGCCTGTTCTGCCAACAGCATGGCCAGCCGGTAATCCCTTTTTCTGCACATCTCATCAGATAGGGAAGACAGCCGCAGAGCTTCATTGACCTCCAGTTCCCTCTCTTTCTCCATCAGCTGTTCCAGCATATAGGAGCTGTAGCCCCAAAAGCAGGCAGATGCTGTCAATACCACAGCAAACACTATGCCCAGCCATTGTCTTTGCCTTCTTTTTCTGCGCTGATACAGTTCATCAAATCCACATCCCAGAACAGGAGCCGCCAGCCGAAGATACTCCCTGGATAAAAGCTTCCTCTGCTCTCTGTCTGACTTTGCCCGTATATTTGCTGCCAAAGGCTCAATCTCTTCTTTCTGAAGGTTCTCCTTTCCATCCTCTCCCTTGTCCTCACGCTGCTTCCAACAAATCGACTTTGGAAAAACCTCCGAAGGCTCTCCCTCCGCCAAAAGCAGAAGAATATGATCATTGCTCTCCTGATGTATCTTTCTAAATAAATCCAGCTCTTTCATACAAGTTTCGGACTCTATGGCCGCCTTGGAGCATATAAACACCATAAATCTTGACTGTGCCAATGCCTGACAAATACCTTCTGCAAGTTCCGCATCCGGCGCGGCAGGCACAGGGCCTGGACTTATCAATACCTTCAGCCGCCTTGCCCTTTTTCTGTTTCCTTCTGTCTCCGTGTACTTATGCCTTTGCAGCAATTTCTGAAGCCTGGCAGCAATCCGGGTATCCTGAGGTGCATAAGAAATAAAAACATCATATCCACATACTTCCATATCTTTTGTCATTCCTTTCCTTTCTCTCAAGGCACGGATCCATATCGTCTGTGATGTTCAAAAAGTCCCTGCCAAACGGCAGAGACTTTTCATCCGGAAAAACCTTATTTTCCTTTATACTCTAGGCAAAGCATGGTAATATCATCAAACTGCGGCGCCTCTCCCACAAACCGGTCCATATCCGCCTTGACCTCAGGCAGAAGCTCCTTGGGTATCTTGTCCTTATTCTGATTCAGGATATGGTGCAGGCGCTCACTGCCATACAGCTGATTCTCACTGTCAGTAGCTTCCGTCACCCCGTCGGTGTAAAGGAAAATCCGGTCTCCTGCCTGAATCGTAAAGCTTCCTTCCTTATAGTTCATGTCCTCCATCCCTGCAAGAATAAATCCGGGCCGTACCTCATAGAGTTCATAACCTTCCCCTGCCCTGTAAATGTAAGGCGGCTCATGGCCGGCATTGACATAAGCGAATTCCCCGGTCTCCAGATTCAGAACCCCCTCAAAGGCCGTGATAAACAGGCCCTCGCTGTTGGAGGCGCACAGAAGGTTATTTACGATGGAAAATACCTCCCCAAGAGGTTTCCCCGGCTGTGTATGATCCTTGATCAGGGTTTTTCCGATAACCATAAACAAGGCCGCCGGCACGCCCTTTCCGGACACATCCGCCATGACTATGGCCAGGTGTTTGTCGTCCACCATAAAGAAATCATAGAAATCGCCGCCTACTTCCTTGGCAGGATCCATGGTGGCATAGATATCAATCTCCTTCTTGTCAGGAAATGCGGGAAAGATGCAGGGAAGCATGGAGGACTGAATCTGGGCGGCCACGTCAAGCTCCGCTCCGATACGCTCCTTCTCAGCCGTTACCTCCGTAAGATTCTTGATGTATTCCGACAGTTCCACAGCCATATACTGAAAAGCCTGGGCAAGATCCTCAAATTCGTCACCGGAATGGATGTCAACGGCAACATTCTCTAAATCATCCATCTCATCCTTTACCAGCTTCTCTGCCGCATCATGGAGAAGACCTACGGGCCGGATGACAATCCGGCGCACATAATAATAATACACAAAGATAGAGATCAGCATAATCAGGCAGGAAACGGCAACAGCACTGATAACAAAGCTTAACAGCTGTCTGTTTATCATCTCCATGGAAATATCCACACTTGCCAAAGCCGCAGGAACACCTGCGGAATCCAGAATGGCTACATATGCAGATGCCAGATAGCCATACTCCTCATTTCTTGTTATGAGAATCTTATTTTCCGCATCCGCGGCAAAGGCTTCGTGCATAAGTTCCCGGCCTCCGCCATAGTACGCATCCTCATCCAACAGGTCGCAGACGCCTTCCTCTCCTTCTACTCCGGAGTCCCAGATGTAAACCATCACATCTTCTTCAGGAACCACCACATAAAAATATTTTAGGTTCACCTTCTGCTTTACCATAAGCAGGTACTCATGAATCTGATTGTAATACGCATCCTTTTCTCCCGTCTCATAGTACTTTCTCACTGCGTCTCCGTCGATTATCTCCGCCGCGATGGAGGCCTGGTTAAAGGCTACCCTGCTGAAATATTCCTCCATCCTGCGGCGGTACAGAGATGTTACCACCAGAGTCAGGGACAGAAGCAGAACCACTGCCATCACCACAAGCCCCAGTAAAAGCTTTGGCTGTAAACGAATTTTCCACTTCTTAGATGTCATCAATGCTGCCTCCTTCCATATAAAGAATCAGACGAAGGTGGCCGTCCTTTACCCGGTACAGCACCATGTCCTCCTTTATGGCTCTTACATCCTCATCAACAGGAGCCGTTCCCGTATCCAGGGCCCTGATGTAGTATTCACGACCGCCGATTTCAACCTGGGCCATCTGATTATACCTTCTGAAGCAGTCTAAAGCCTCCTTAAGGGTCATCTGGTGTGTAATCGTCAATTTCTCCCTGCCAGGCCGTTTCCAGTATGGATAGTTTCTGTCTTCCGGCTGCTTCCGGGCTGCATTCCATTCCTCTTCGAAGTTCTCCATCATACGGCGAATCATCATTTCCGCCCCTTTGGCGCATCGAAGGTAGATGTCAATACTGTCTGTGTCCGGAGTTATCTCCACCTTATAGTTGTCCAGCACCGCTCCCCCGTCAAGCTTGGAGGCAATCTCATGCATGGTGATTCCTGTCACCTTCAAATCCCGTTCCATGGCAGCCTCGATGGGATAATAGCTTCTTCCCTCAGGCAGAAGAGAACTGTGCATATTGATTCCCTTAAAAGCTGGCAGCTCCTTTGGCACCGGCAGAATCCGATTGTATTCCGCCACAAAAAACAGCCTGCAGCCCTCTTCTTCAAAATACCTGCAGGTGGTTTCTTCCGAAATATCCTCATAGTGTACAGGGATTCCCAGACGCTTCGCCTCCTTTACAATGCGGTATTCCGTAAAATAATCCTCATCATTATGATAGG
>CAYWRB010000126.1:1290-7758 GCA_964460025.1 uncultured Hungatella sp. | reverse complement strand
AGGATTGTCCGCATAGTTTTCGCTTTGATATTTGCGCCCGGATGTCTCTACCGGATGCAGGTCGGCAATGATGGAGGAGACAGGGGTATTCAGATAGAAATTGATGCACAGCAGGCCGATGATTTTGCCTTCGGTTCCGGCAATGGTGATGGTGGTGGATTTTAAAGGTTCCCCTTTTTTATTGTGGGTGAAATAGGAGATGTGGCCGGGAAGTCCTTCGGTCTGGATGCGGTTTAACATATCCAGAGCGAGATCCGTGATGGGAGCGCCTTCTTTTCTTCCGGTGTGATGGCCGTTGATAATCTTGATGACAGAATGGTTTAAGTTTTCCAGGCTGTGAAGCACCACTTCATATCCTTCTCCCAGATATTCCGCAAATCCTTCTACCGTTGTTTTATAGGATTCCAGGATGCAGCGGTCTTCCGGGGTAAATACAATGTTTGGCTGTGTCATAGTTTTCCTCCGTTGATTTATTAAAATGGGTCAAAATAAATATCCGTTTAGTTCGTCGATTATTTTATTATAGCATTGAAAGAGGCTTTTTTCTATGAATTTCCATATCCGGCAAGAAAAGAAAATTTTAGTAGAATTTCCGGAAGAAATAGGGTAGAATAGAATGAGTTATGAAAAGGGAAAGGAACCGATATGGAACAGAGGAAGAGAAAGACTTGGGAGCTGATGAAACGGTTTGCTCCCTATTATAAACGGTATCTCAATATTATGGTGATGGATTTGTTCTGCGCCTCCCTGACGACTGTCTGCGAGATGGTGCTGCCGCTGATTCTGCGGTATATCACCAACCAGGGGATACAGAATCTGGCGGCCTTGACGGCGAAGACCATCTGGAGCATCGGCATGCTGTATTTCGGCCTTCGGATCATCGACGGCATTGCCAGCTTCTATATGGCCTATACCGGGCATATTATGGGAGCCAGGATTGAGACCGATATGCGTCAGGACGCCTTTGAGCACCTGCAGAAGCTGTCGGACAGCTATTTCAGCAACACAAAAGTGGGGCAGCTGATGTCCCGGATTACCAATGACCTGTTTGATGTGACGGAATTTGCCCACCATTGTCCGGAGGAGTTTTTTATTGGTTTTATTAAGGCGGTGGTTTCTTTTATCATTCTTGCCAGGATCAACCTGCTTTTGACGGTGATTATCTTTGTACTGGTTCCTGTGATGGTGATCTCCTGTACCTATTTTAATCTCAGGGTGCGGGCGGCGTTTAAAAAGCAGAGAGTACATATCGGCGAGCTCAATGCCAAGATTGAGGATAATCTGCTGGGGAACCGGGTAGTCCGGGCATTTGCCAATCAGAATGTGGAGATCGAGAAGTTCCGGCAGGACAACCACAAGTTTCTGGATATTAAAAAGGAAACCTACTGGTACATGGCGGCATTTCAGGATACGGTCCGGATGTTCGACGGGCTGATGTATGCGGTGGTGATTGTGGCCGGAGGCCTGTTTATGATAAAGGGCCTTATCGACCCGGGAGATCTGGTGGCGTATACGCTGTATGTGACTACCCTTTTAACCACGATCAGGAGAATCATTGAATTTGCGGAGCAGTTCCAGCGGGGGATGACCGGAATCGAACGTTTTGTGGAGATTATGGATTCCAAGATTGATATCTTTGATGAGGAGGGCGCGGTTCCTCTGAAAAGTGTAAAGGGAGAGATTGAATTTCAAAATGTCAGCTTTGAGTATGAGGACGACCATACCAAGGTTCTGGAGAACATCAACCTGACCATCCGACCGGGAGAACGGGTGGCTCTGGTCGGGCCATCCGGCGGCGGAAAGACTACCATGTGCAATCTGATTCCCAGATTTTATGATACCACCTCAGGGAAAATTCTGGTGGATGGGCAGGATATCCGATATGTGACTTTGGAAAGCCTGAGGCTGAATATCGGCGTGGTGCAGCAGGATGTGTACCTGTTCTCAGGAACCGTGTTTGACAATATTTCCTATGGCAGGCCTTCGGCTTCCAGGGAGGAAGTGATAGAGGCAGCCAGGATGGCAGGGGCTCATGAATTTATCAGTCAGTTAAAGGACGGATATGACACTTATATCGGAGAGCGGGGCGTGAAGCTTTCCGGCGGGCAGAAGCAGAGAATCAGCATCGCCCGTGTATTTTTGAAGAATCCGGCGATACTGATTTTAGACGAAGCGACATCGGCACTGGACAATGAAAGCGAGCATCTGGTGAATCTGTCATTGGAGCGGCTGGCCCAGGGGCGGACCACTATGACCATTGCCCACCGGCTTTCTACCATTCAGGGAGCGGACCGAATCCTGGTTCTGGCAGGCAATCAGATTGTGGAAGAAGGGAACCATAAACAGCTGCTGGAACAGAAGGGAATGTATTATGATCTATACAGGATGGCAAATTCTAATGGAATATAGAAAAGGAGCGTAAAAAGAAGATGAAAATAGCAATTGTCACGGACAGCAACAGCGGAATCACCCAGACACAGGCAAAGGAGATGGGAATCTTTGTTCTTCCTATGCCGTTTATGATTGACGGAAAAGAATATTTTGAGGATATTAATCTGACACAGAGGGAGTTTTATGAGAGACTGAAGGAAGGAAGCGATATTTCTACGTCCCAGCCTTCGCCGGAGGCGGTGATGGATCTGTGGAATCAGGTATTGAAAGAGTACGACCAGATTGTGCATATCCCCATGTCCAGCGGACTCAGCAGTTCATTCCAGACGGCTAAAATGCTGGCGGAGGATTATGAGGGAAACGTAGAGGTGGTCAATAACCAGAGGATTTCCGTGACCCAGAGGCAGTCGGCTCTGGATGCCATGATGCTGGCAGACAGAGGCATGGATGCAAGGCAGATAAAAGAAAAGCTGGAGGAAGTAAAGTTTGAATCCAGTATTTATATAACGGTGGATACGTTAAAGTACCTGAAAAAAGGCGGGCGGATCACGCCGGCAGCGGCGGCTCTGGGGACCCTTCTCCGCTTAAAGCCGGTTCTGCAGATTCAGGGAGAAAAGCTGGATGCGTTTGCCAAGGCCAGAACCATGAAGCAGGCAAAATCCATTATGATTACCGCCATGTCAAAGGATCTGGAGGAGCGCTTCGGGGATCCTCAAGGAGCCAATATTCATCTAGAGATTGCTCATACGGAGAATGAGGAGGCAGCTTTGGAGTTTAAACAAGAGTTACAGGAGTTGTTCCCAAAGACCGGTGAGATTGTGCTGGCTCCTCTGTCCTTAAGCATCAGCTGCCATATCGGACCAGGTTCTCTTGCGATTGCATGCTCGAAGGTGCTGGATTGATGAAGGGTACTTTTATCTGGAACAGGATTTCCGTTAAATATCCTGTCAGTATGAAGATTCCGCTGCTCTTGTTTGCGGTTCTCATAGGAATCCTTCCCATGTTTATTCAGAGCAGGGCTATGGGACGCTCTTTTAAACAGACCCAGATCGATGGGAGGGTCATAGAGGTGCAGAATCAGTGTCTGATTACCAGCGACCGGCTGACCAGAGCCGGGTATCTGAGTGCTGACACCAGAGACGCCTTGCTGGATAAGGAATTGGATACCATCGCGGATATTTTTAACGGAAGGATTGTCATTGTAGACCAAAATTTCCGTATTATCAAAGATACGTTTAAGCTTCTGGAAGGAAGATTTCACGTATCGGAACCTGTGTTAAAATGTTTTCGAGGCGAGAATAGTACGGTCTATGAGAATAAAAAGCATTACTTCGCTTTGACGACTCCTATTTATAACGGTGAACAGGAAAAAGGGGTTCAGGGAGTTCTTCTGATGACTGTTTCCACGGAGAATATTCTGGCTAATGTTGACAAGGTGGAGGAAAAAGCATCCTTCTTTACCATGATGGCCTCATTGGTGATTGTTTTGGCGGCCTTTTTATTTGTGGCGGTGCTGATGAAGCCTTATGCTCATCTTCAGACGGTATTGGACCGGGTGGCAGACGGAAATCTGGACGCAGGTATTTCTGTCAATACATATAAGGAAACCTGCCTTCTCTCCAGGAGTCTTCAAAGCACGATTACAAAGTTAAAGGAAGTGGATCAATCCCGTGAAGAATTTGTGGCTAATGTGTCTCACGAGCTGAAGACACCCATTACTTCCATACGGGTACTGGCAGATTCCCTTATGGGGATGGAGCAGGCCCCTGTGGAACTTTATCAGGAATTCATGACGGACATTTCGGATGAGATTGACCGGGAGAGCAAGATTATCGATGATTTGCTGTCCATGGTAAAAATGGGCAAGGCGGCGGCAGAGTTAAATGTGGCCCAGGTAGATATCAATGCGTTGATCCAGCAGATTTTAAAAAGGCTTCGTCCTATTGCTCAAAAGAGAAACGTAGAATTGGTGTTTGAGAGCATTCGGGATGTGGTGGCAGATGTAGATGAGACCAAGCTGTCTCTTGCCATCAATAATCTGGTGGAGAATGCCATCAAGTACAACGTGGAGAACGGATGGGTTCGCGTGGTTCTAGACGCAGATCATAAATTTTTCTATGTAAAGGTGGCAGACTCCGGAATCGGAATTCCGGAAGATTATCAGGAGCGTGTCTTCGACCGTTTTTACCGGGTGGATAAGGCCAGATCCAGGGAGACCGGCGGAACCGGACTGGGACTTTCCATTACCCGGAGCGTTATCTTGATGCACCATGGTGCCATCCGGTTACTAAGCAAAGAGGGAGAGGGTTCTACGTTTACGGTAAGGATTCCTTTAAATTACATTTCTTAAGAGGAGGCAGTATATGAAAAACAAGATATATGGTATTCTGCTTCTTCTTGCCATGCTTTTTATAGGAGGCTGCCAGGGAAGGCAGAATACGAATGATATATCAAAGGAGGAGAACGTATATCGAATTTATTATTTGAATTCGTCCATGATAAGGCTGGCGCCATGGGAATACAAAGCTCAGGCCACAGACAGGGATTCTTTGATTCAGGAACTGATGACTCAGTTTCTAAATGTGCCCAATGATGTGGACAGCCAGGTGGCTTTGTCAGACAAGGTTGGATATCTGGGGTATCAATATCAGCCGGAGAATCAGGTGGTGTATCTGTATTTTGACGCAGGATATACCAATCGGGCCAATATGGATTCTTCCAGAGAGATTCTGTGCCGGGCTGCTCTGGCAAAGACGCTGACTCAGATCGAAGGGGTTGATTATATCAATATTTATGCGGCAGATCAGCCGATTCTGGACCTGGCAGGGAAACCGGTAGGGATGCTGTCGGATTCGGATTTTATTGAAAGCATCAGCGATGTAAATACATTCGAGAAGACCAGCCTGACACTGTTTTTTGCCGATGAGACCGGGGAAAAGCTTCTGGCAGAGAATCGTGATGTGGTGCACAGCATCAACACTTCCCTGGAAAAGCTGGTGGTGGAAGAGCTGTTAAAAGGTCCTGTGTCGGCAGGACGATATGCGACTCTTCCGTTGGACGCCAAGCTTTTAAATGTGTCGGTAAATGAAAACGTATGCTATATCAATTTTGATTCGGCATTTTTGAACAACGGGCTGGAAGTGAAAGAGTACATTCCCATCTATTCCATTGTAAATTCTCTGTGCGAGATTTCCTATGTAAATAAAGTACAGATTACGATCAATGGAAGCCAGGATGTAATGTTTCGGGATACAATTTCTTTAAATACCCAGTTTGAAAGAAATTTAGAGCTGGGAGAAACGGAGTAAACTAATTGAATATGAAGAGACCACTGATGTATGCAGCAGGGGGATTCGTACTTGGAGAGGTATGTTTTCTGCTGCCGGTGGCACTGTCTGCAGGAATTCCGGTTATGTTGACAGCCGGGGTCTGTTACCTGTGGATAAAAAGGAAAGAGAGCGGCAGAAGTCTGTTATGGTGGATTCTGCCGCTTTTTCTGGTATTCGGAATGGGAAGAATGTACGGGGACCGGATGCAGTCAGACCAGGCGGAACGAATGGTTTCCCGGATGGAGGGGAGGAGGATTAAGGTAAGCGGAACGGTGACCTCTATCCAATATGGGGACAGATCGGCGACACTTAAATTGTCTCATGTGATTTTGGAGCCAGGAGAAAAGAGCGTTGAATACTTTCCGGTTCTGGCGTATGTGGATCAGGAAGAGATGTCGAAAATGGAGTGTGAGCAGAACCGGCTTCGGATCGGTATGAGAGTTTCGGTCAGAGGAGAACTGGAGAGATTCCAAAGACCTGGAAATCCCGGGGAATTTGATTATGGAGCGTATTATCACGCTTTGGGAATTGAGGGACGGGTTTATGGAGAGGGGTTGCAGGTAATGGGAGAAGAATACTTTGCCTACTTGGATGGAATTTACAGAATAAAACAAGAGGCAGGAAAAATATTGAAAACCTTATGCAGTCCGGAGGATCAGGGAGTGTTTCAGGCCGTGGTTCTGGGGGATAAAAGTGAGCTTTCAGGGGAAATTCGGGATTTGTATCAGAAGAATGGGATCGCCCACCT
>CAYWRB010000126.1:0-1280 GCA_964460025.1 uncultured Hungatella sp. | reverse complement strand
GGCAGTTAGCGGGCTTCATGTGTCCATGATCGGAATGGGACTTTACCATATGCTCCGAAAGTGGGGGCTAAGCTTTGGAAAGGCCGGCGGGGTGGCAGCATGCATTACGATCAGTTATGGGGTACTGGCAGGAGGCTCCGCCAGTGTGGTGAGAGCTGTAGTGATGATCTGCCTGCAGCTTCTGGCAGACAGGATGGGAAGGACCTACGATATGCTTTCGGCCATGGCGGCAGCGGCTTTGCTTTTGTTGTTTCAGTCTCCTGCATATCTCTTTCAATCAGGATTCCAGCTGTCGTTCGGGGCGGTACTGGCTATAGGCGCAGTGATGCCGGTGCTTTCCCGGTGGACAGGAGTGAAACGAGGATGGGGGCAGGCGGTTCTTCTGGACGCGGTGATTCAGATTGTGACATATCCTGTCATTGTGTATCATTTTTTTGAATATCCGGTTTATGGAATGGTTCTCAATCTTTTGGTGGTTCCTCTTATGGGATATGTGCTGATGTCCGGCCTGGCCGGGATTTTCCTGGGGGCGGCGGGAACGTGGCTTGGTCTGGCTGGGAAGAGGCTTAGGCTGTTAGGAACACATCCGGGGGTGGCCGGGACATGGACCGGACTGGCAGGAGAATATCCGGGGGCCGCAGGAATCTTGCCGCAGCCGGCGGCGCTGCGGGCAGGAGAGTGGGCTATAGGAACCGGGCATTATATTTTAGTGTTTTATCAGTGGCTTTGTACGGGATTTCAAAAGCTTCCGGGTGCAGTACGGATTGTGGGAAGACCTGCGCTGTGGCAGATTGGAGTGTATGTGGGAATGTGGCTGGCGGTGCTGGCGGTAGCGTGGAAATGCGGGAAAAGAGACAGACGGGAGAGAAAGAGAGGGTATGGGAAAAACGAGAGCAGTAAATTCGTATCGGCAAAACAGAAGCTTGGCCGGGGATGTGTGATTGCTGCTGTGATGGCAGTCGGATGTCTGGCGTTGAAACCTTTGCCTCCGGCAGGACTGTCGGCTGCGTTTCTGGATGTGGGGCAGGGAGACGGCGTCTGCTTGAGGACAAAAGAGACTGTCGTTTTGGTAGACGGAGGCAGCAGTGACAAAAAGAGGCTGGGAGAACAGGTTCTGGAGCCGTTTCTCAAGAGCCAGGGAATTGCTGAAATCGATTATGCCGTTGTCAGTCATGGGGATCAGGATCATATATCAGGATTGACTTATCTGATGGAATCAGAGTGCGGAATTAAAATAGAACATCTGGTACTGCCCTGGCTGGGAAAGGGAGATGAAGCTT
>CAYWRB010000125.1:305-7759 GCA_964460025.1 uncultured Hungatella sp. | reverse complement strand
ATACCCAGAGGGAGATGAAAAAGCTGGAGGAACTGTGGCAGAGCGGAAAGGCGCCTTGGAAGAAGTGGAAAGACTGAGAACAGAGAGGAAAGGCACTCTGGAAGAAGTGGAAAGACTGAGAACAGAGAGGAAAGGCGATCCGGAGGAAGTGGAAAGATCGAGAAGTGAAATAAGGAGACGGCAATGAGTCAGTGGACAGAGGAGATCTATAAGGAACTGAAAGAATTTTACAAGGATAAGAGAGTGCTGGTTACGGGGCATACAGGATTCAAGGGAAGCTGGCTGTGCAGGATGCTAAAGAAGCTGGGAGCCCAGGTCAGCGGTTATGCATTGGAGAGCCCCACGGATCCCAGCCTGTTTGAGGTGGCCGGGATTGGGGATACGATGGATAGTTTTGTGGGGGATGTGAGGGATTTAACCTGCATGAAAAGCGTGTTTCAGCGGGTAAAGCCTGAGATTGTGTTTCACCTGGCGGCTCAGCCTATTGTGAGGGATTCCTATAAGGAGCCCGTATACACTTATGAGACCAATGTTATGGGGACTGTGCATGTATTGGAGTGTGTCAGGCATACGGATTCCGTAAAGTCCTTTCTCAATGTGACTACGGATAAGGTATACGAGAATCAGGAGTGGGAGTACGGATATCGGGAGTGTGATCCTTTAGATGGCTATGACCCCTATTCCAACAGTAAATCCTGTTCCGAGCTGGTGACTCACAGCTATGCCAGGTCTTTCTTCGGCGACGGATCCTGCGCCATTTCTACCTCCAGGGCAGGCAATGTCATCGGCGGCGGGGATTTTGCCAAGGATCGGATTATTCCTGATTGTGTCCGGGCAGTGTGTGCCCACAAGGCCATTGTGGTGAGGAATCCTTATTCTACCAGACCGTATCAGCATGTGATGGAGCCTCTGCTGGTTTATATGGTAATTGCCATGAAGCAGTGGAAGGATCCCAAGTATCAGGGGTATTATAATGTAGGCCCGGATGATGAGAACTGTGTGACCACAGGGCAGCTGGTGGATCTGTTCTGTCAGGCATGGGGAGAGGGGGCACAGTGGGTGAACCGTCATGACGGCGGGCCCCACGAGGCGAATTTCCTGAAACTGGATTGCTCCAAAATCAAATCCATATTCGGATGGCATCCTGTTATGGGCGTCAGAGAGGCTGTGGAAAAAACGGCAGCATGGACGAAAGCCTATCTGGACGGACAGGATATGCTGCAGGTTATGGACCAGCAGATCCAAGAGTTTTTTGGCATATGACAGTGGCAGGATTTAGCCATATATCAGGGATCGAGAAAGGAAAAGATACTATGTTTGAGAATCAATCAGAGGAACAGGCAAGGCAGGAGATTTTGCGTTTGGTGGAGGAGTACTGCGACCGTTTTCATCAAAAAGAGCCATATAAAGAGGGCGACAGGATTCCTTATGCATCCAGAGTGTATGACAGACAGGAAATGAGAAACCTGGTGGACAGCTCCCTGGAGTTCTGGCTGACCTCCGGACGCTATACCGATGAATTTGAGAAGAAAATGGCAGAATACCTTCAAATCAAATACTGTTCATTGGTAAACTCCGGATCCTCCGCCAATCTTCTGGCGTTTATGGCCCTGACTTCTCCGCTTTTAGGAGACCGGCAGGTAAAAAGAGGAGACGAGATCATCACCGTGGCAGCAGGATTTCCGACAACGGTGACGCCTATGCTGCAGTATGGGGCAGTCCCGGTATTTGTGGATGTGACCATACCCCAGTATAATATTGATGTGACAAAGCTGGAGGAAGCATATTCTGATAAAACCAAGGCGGTTATGATTGCCCATACCCTGGGGAATCCGTTTGATTTAGGGGCAGTCAAAGACTTTTGCCGCAGGCATCAGCTTTGGCTGGTGGAAGACAACTGTGACGCTTTGGGAACAAAATACACCATTGACAATGTGGAAAAATTTACGGGAACCATCGGAGACATCGGTACATCCAGTTTCTATCCTCCTCATCACATGACCATGGGAGAAGGCGGGGCAGTGTATACGGACAATCCGCTTCTCCATAAGATCATCCGTTCCCTCAGGGATTGGGGCCGGGATTGTGTCTGTCCTCCGGGCCATGACAATCTGTGCGGACATCGTTTTGACCGGACTTATGGAGAACTGCCTGCCGGATATGACCATAAATACGTATATTCGCATTTTGGATACAACCTAAAGGCCACGGATCTTCAGGCCGCCATTGGGTGTGCCCAGATAGACAAATTCCCATCCTTTGTTGAGAGACGGCGCCATAATTTCGACAGGCTTTACGGCGAACTGAAGGAGTTGGAAGACCGGCTGATTCTGCCTGAGGCGGCGCCTGGTTCCAGGCCAAGCTGGTTCGGATTTCTGATTACATGTAAGGAAGGAACAGACAGGAACAAAGTAGTTCCCTATATAGAATCCAAGGGGGTCCAGACTAGGATGCTGTTTGCCGGAAATTTGACAAAGCACCCCTGTTTTGACAGTTTGCGCGCAGCAAAGGAAGGATACCGGATTGTGGGAACCTTGGACAACACGGACCGCATTATGAGAGATACCTTCTGGGTAGGCGTCTACCCGGGAATGACAGATGAGATGCTTGACTACATGGCAAAAGTAATCAAAGAAGCTGTCAGACAGTAGACAGTTTCCTTATGGTTATGGGACAGGGTGCCTGCTGATATAATCCACAGCGCCCTGGCCCATTTTTTCAATATATTTTTTGAAGAACATGGCGGCAAGGAAGGTAAGAACCAGAGTCAGTCCAAGATTCACCATGGTGAGAGATGTGCTGACACTGCCATTCCTGTGATATATCCAAATATACAGCGCGGACGAGAAACTTTCTATGATCGGCCAGTGGAGAATGTAGACACAGTAAGACAAGCCGCCGCCTTTTTCCATGACTTTATTGCCTAAAATCTTCTCTCCCCATGAACTGTTCATCAGGGACAAAAAGAACATAAGAGTCGCCCCGGCAAATATCAGCCGGTTTACTTTAACAGAGTCATAGATCTGCATCATACCCGCAACGGAAAAGGAACCAAGACACAGCAAGGTATTCAACACAGAGTGACTGTGGAGAAAGCTGCGGATTTTCTCTTCCCCATAAAACTCGCAAAGCACCATACCCCAGATAAAATAGTTGTAATAACCGTTGTAAAACCCAAGAAAGACACCGTAAATGATGAGACGGAGCCTTCTGTTTTTAAAAATATAAAGAATGGCAAGGACCAGAAGGGTTCCCATATACTCGTAAAAAATAGTCCACAAGGGCCCGATATAGGCATTGCCGTAGCTTAAGTAGCAGGAGATCAGACACTCTTTTATGCAGGACGACCAGGTGGGAACAAAGTTGTTGAAGATAGATAAAAAGTTTGTGGAACCGCTTAAAGCGCCTGCCTGGATGTTAAACAACAGTCCTTTTTTCATCAGAAAGCAGACCAGAAGTTCGGCAACGATAATAGGCGGAGCCAGCCGGAAATACCTTTTTAACATGTCCGTCGGTATATTTTCATGATCTCTTTTTAAGATCAGATACTTGTAACTGAGGACAAAACCACTTAACATAAACAGCATTCTGACAACAGGATCTCCGGATGTTAAGAATCTCAACGGTGTCTTGTCAATGAGCCAAAGCTGGCTGATAGGAAAAAAAGCGCCTCGAAAATGGCACAGGACCACGGCAATAGAGGCAAGAAACCGAAATCCCTCCAATGATTTTATCTTATTCATCTCTTCTCTCCTCGTTTTATCTGTCCTTTTAGAAATCCACAGTACTGATTCCACCCTTCCCTTATAACGGATAATAACCAGTCTGCAGCGCCAGCCATATCATTCCATATACCGACGCCAAGGAGTCTGCGGTAAAGCCGTTTTCCATCAAATAATCCCAATGAGATGCGAAGTACTTTAACTTTTTTTACTCCCGCCCACAGAACCAGGCTGCAGAGGATAGATACCACCACAATCAATACACAGCTGATCCCATCCGGTTCGGAAGAAGGTACAAGGCTCTTAAAATCCCCCCACCCCATTTTACCCATGGCTATGAGAAGAACATATGACACTTTGAAACCAATGAAATGGAAACACATAACAGCCATACTGTTTTTTCCGATATAAATCAACAGCTTTTTAAGAAAATAAATATTTTCTATGATTTTTGACGCAAAAATAGTCCAGCATATACCCCAGAGAGGAAAGATCAGATCCACAGGGCCGGAAAACTGTCTGCTTGGCCAATCCATGCCGTAATGAAATCCGTTTCGGACACTTGCGGACCATAGAATGCTTATGAGAATGAAACCCAGAATCCAAAATAGGGGAGGAAGCTTTTTAGAGAATTTTAAACTGCCTTTGCGGGCCAGATAACCATAGATCAAGTAAGTCTGTGCAATTCCTGACAGATCCAGAAAAAAGGCCTGTTCCTTCCGCTGGGAGGCGAGAAAAATAAGAATGCTTGCGGCTAAGATCAGCCAATCCTTTTTGCAGCATGCAATCAGCAGGTTAAAAATAATGCCGGCCATGAACAAGGCGAAAAGAAACCATGTGGCGCCGAACAGATCACAGGGAATGGACTTTATACTTAGCAGATCCGTAATCATCTGCTGTGTGAAAGGCGGGAACTGAATGATGGATACATACTGCAGCACATGAAACTGATTTAAGAAGAAATAAAGAGCCGTGCCCATAAAATTTAACATGTAAAACGGCCATACCGTTTTGCAGAAGGATACGAAAACATCCTGAAGAAAGGATTGATGGGAAGGTTTTCTGACATATCCGGAAATAAAGAAGAAAGCAGCCATATGAAACTGGTAGATATAGGTGTTGAATCTTCCGGTACAATGACCAACTACCATAAAAATAATGGCAATTCCTTTAAAGATATCACACCACTCAATGCGTGTTTTGGTATTTGCGATCATCGACCTTCCTCCATGGTTTAATAAGCATTCTAACTGTAGCATAGTTTATAGAAAAATTCAAGATACTTGATTTTTTGAAAAAGTATGATACCATAGATTTTAGTTAAAAATACCAAACAGGAGCACGAAATGTCAAAAGAGTATGATTTAACAGCCGTTCATCAGGCAAATTTAAAAATGTTAAAAGAGATCGACAGAATTTGCCGGAAATATGAAATCCAATATATGATGGATGCCGGAACCCTCTTAGGGGCTGTGCGTCATAAAGGTTTTATCCCATGGGATGATGATGCGGATGTGGTTTTTACCAGGGAAAACTATCAGCGGTTTGCCATGGTAGTCAGAAAGGAACTGCCGGAGGGCATGGAATTTCTGGAACCCAGACAGTTAGGAGGCGGCAATGCATTTTATGATTTTACGCCCAGGATCCTGTATTTAAACAGCCAGACCCATGAAGACAAAGAAGAAATGCGGTTTTATGGAGGAAAGTTAAACCATCTGTGGGTTGATCTGTTTATTCAGGATACCCTTCCTGAGAATAAAACCGCAGCGGGTTTGACAAAACTGGTACAGACAGCCATCTATGGACTGGCCATGGGACATCGGTATCATCTGGATTACTCAAAATATAATCTGGTAAACAAAGTGTTGGTGGCAGTACTGGCCAATATAGGTAAGCATATTCCCATGAAAACGATCCGCAGAATGCAGCGCCAGGTGGCGGTGAAGGATAACAAAAGCAGCAGCAGGTTCCGCTACTACAGCAACTATCAGCCGGATTTTTTGTATGTCACCGTAGAAAAAGAGTGGTGCGATGAAGTCGTGGATCTTCCCTTTGAGGATACGGTCCTCATGGCCCCAAAAGGCTGGCATCAGGTGCTGACTTGGATATACGGAGACTACAAGGAACTGCCTCCCAAAGAGAAGCGGGTACCGGCCCATTCCAGCATTGAGATTAAGGTTGACGGACATTGATCAGGCTGTTGCAGCTGCTATCCCCCGAGGCTGCTGTGAAAGATATGCAGACATGCAGACGTGCAGATATGCAGATGTGCAGATGTGCAGACAGGCAGATAAGAAAGCGTGAAGAACAATGAATAAGCGATTATCAGTGGTAGTGTCCGTATATAATGAGGAAGCTGCCTTGGAAAAATTTTATGAGGAAGCCGTGGCGGTTCTTGGGAAGATTTCATGGGATTACCAGATTGTGTTTGTCAATGACGGCAGCCAGGACAGAAGCCTGGAGATTATAAAACGTTTGGCAAAGACGGACAGTCGGGTGAAACTGATCAGCTTCTCCAGAAACTTCGGACATGAGGCCGCCATGATTGCCGGGATTGATTACAGCCATGGGGACGGCATTATCTGTATGGATGCGGACCTGCAGCACCCTGTGGAGTATATTCCCATGATCATAAAAAAATTTGAAGAGGGCGCCCAGGTCATCAACATGGTACGGACGAAAAATGAGTCCGCCGGCTGGTTTAAAAACCTGGCCTCATCGGCATTCTATAAAGTGATCAATATGCTTTCCGATGTGAAATTTGAAAGCAATGCCTCGGATTTTTTTGCCATCAGCGGACGGGTGGCAGAGGTTTTAAAGAAGGACTACCGGGAAAAAATCCGATTTTTAAGAGGATATGTTCAGAGTGTAGGCTTTAAAAAAACCGTCATAGAGTATGAGGCCCGCCCCAGGATAGCAGGAGAAAGCAAGTACAGTATCAGAAAGCTGTTTCAGTTTTCCGTCAATACCATTGTCTGTTTTTCCAATCTGCCTCTGAAACTGGGAGTGTTCGCCGGGCTATTTGCCGGAGTTTTAGGCGTACTGGTGCTGATCTATACCCTGTTTACCAGAAACGGTGCTCCCAGCGGCTACGCTACCATTGTAATTCTTAACTGCTTTATGTTCGCAATCTTGTTTCTATTGGTAGGGATCATTGGAGAATATATTGCCATTTTATTTGCAGAATTAAAGGACAGGCCTATTTATATTGTAGAAGAAACCCAAAATTTATAATATGCATTACCCATGCTGAAGTCCTGCCTAAAAAAGATAATAAAATGTCCGAAATGGATATTTTGTCGCCCTATTTAATTTGCCGTTTGGGATACACTATCTCAAAAAAGGAGATAGTGTACACATGAAAATATGCGAGGCAACCAATAAAAGGATAGAGCAGCTGCGCAAGGAAAAACGTATGACCATATATGCATTAACCTATCAAAGCGGAATGCCGGCATCTACGGTGAAAAGTATTATTCATGGAAAAAGTCAGAATCCGGGAATTACGAATATTAAGAAACTTGCGGAGGGACTGGGAGTAACCATCAGGGAGTTTTATGATTCAGATATTTTTGACGATTTGGAACCGGAAGATTAAGAAGGAGATACGGTTTGCTGGTAATGTCTGTTGGTAATGTCATTAAGTTAAGAGTTTCTTGCTTGATGAAATCGTGTGGGGGCCGCCCGGAAAGGAAGTTATATTGTTTTCTCCCAGGCACGCTCTCGCTACGT
>CAYWRB010000125.1:0-295 GCA_964460025.1 uncultured Hungatella sp. | reverse complement strand
TGAATGCTTCCCCGGTTTTGTCTGGTTTGTCTGGTCTGGTTTGTCTATCTTGCTTGTTGTGTTTGTTTAGTTGGTCTGTATAAATATTTTGTTTAAATAATGTATGCTAAGAATTTATATATTGCCCAGCAAAATGAATGTTCATGTTATTAAATAAGAATTGACTGGCCGAGAAATCTCATAGGGGCCGCCCAGAGAGGGAATCCCATTGCCTTCTCCTGGGCACGCTCGCGCTACGTGAAGAGCATAGCGGTACGTAAGGCGCTAAAAGACAGCGCCTAAGTACCGATGGTCT
>CAYWRB010000124.1:0-7777 GCA_964460025.1 uncultured Hungatella sp. | reverse complement strand
ACGACTTGGCAGGTGACGCGCAGCGGCGCGTGCCGATTCATTGATTGAGGAGGAAAAGTAAAAATGGCAAAACGAGGCGGATTTTCAGGCGGCATGCCTGGAAATATGAATAATCTTATGAAACAAGCCCAGAGAATGCAGAGGCAGATGGAAGAGACCACCAAGGAATTGGAGACGAAGGAATATACCGCCTCCTCAGGCGGCGGAGCCGTATCTGTGACGGTATCCGGGAAAAAGGAAGTGACGGCTGTAAAGATATCACCGGAAGCAGTGGATCCGGATGATGTGGAGATGTTGGAGGATATGATCATGGCTGCGGTAAACGAGGCATTTCGTCAGATGGAAGATGCCAGCAGCCAGGCCATGTCCAAGCTGACCGGCGGCTTGGGAGGCATGGGCGGAGGATTTCCGTTTTAAACTATGAATTATTACAGCAGCCAGATCACAAAATTGATAGATGAGTTATCGAAACTTCCTGGTATTGGTGCCAAATCTGCTCAGAGATTAGCTTTTCATATTATTAACATGCCACAGGAGCAGGTAGAGAGATTGTCCGGAGCAATGGTAGATGCAAAGAAAAATGTCCGCTATTGCAGGGAATGTTTTACATTGACAGACCAGGAGCTATGTCCCATATGTAAAAGTGAAAAGCGGGATCATCAGACAATCATGGTGGTTGAAAACAGCAGGGATCTTGCAGCCTATGAAAAAACCGGCAAATATGACGGGGTTTATCATGTACTTCACGGCGCTATTTCACCTATGCTGGGGATTGGCCCGGGTGAGATAAAACTAAAGGAATTAATACAGCGTCTTCAGGGTAACGTAAAAGAAGTAATCATCGCAACCAATTCCAGTTTAGAAGGGGAAACGACGGCTATGTATATAAGCAAACTAGTAAAACCTACGGGAATTAAGGTCAGCCGGATTGCCAGCGGCGTTCCGGTAGGCGGCGATCTGGAATACATAGACGAGGTGACTTTGCTTCGAGCCTTGGAAGGACGGGTAGAGTTATAACCGCCGATAAAATGTGGCAGGAGATATAACAATGGATAAATATGAGTTTAATATAAAAGTAGAGCAGATAAAAAAGATGGTGACAAGAGGTGATTTTGAGACCTCTATGAAGATTGCGGATACGATTGACTGGCGGCGTGTACGCAGCGCAAATCTGTTATCGATGATTTCACAGGTATACGAAAAAAATGGAGAATACCAGGAGGCAAAAGAGGTTCTGCTGCTGGCCTATGAGCGGGCCCCCATAGGAAAACGCCTTCTGTTTAAATTGACGGAGCTGGCATTGAAAGAGGGAAGTGTACGTGAGGCAGAGGACTATTATCGGGAATTCTGCGAACTGGCACAGGGGGACTCCAGACAGTACCTTCTCCGTTATATGATCTTGAAGGAAAAAAAGGTTCCGATTGAGCAGTTGATCGGCTGTCTGGAACATTATGTCAGCCAGGAATTGGATGAACGCTGGATGTACGAACTGGCATCTCTGTATGAAAAGGCCGGGCAGCAGCATAAATGTGTGCAGATGTGTGACCGTATTATGCTGATGTTTGCATTTGGTAAATATGTAGATAAGGCTATGGACTTAAAGGTACGTCATGCCCCGTTGTCTGAATACCAGTTGGATCTGATGAGGAACAGGGATAAGTATGAGGCAAAGCTGAAAGTTGTAGAGCAGAAATTTGATGAGAATACATTGGGAGGGTATGATGAGGATGAAGATTCCTATCTGAATTCCTCTGATACCTCACAACCATATGGAGAAGACGGATATTTTCAGGAACAGTATCCACAGGAAGGATATGATCAGGGGGAATATGCTCAAGGGCAGTACCCTCAAGGGGCATACAATCAGGAAGCGTATGCCCAGGGTCAGTACCCTCAGGAAGCATATAATCAAGAAAACTATGCTCAGGGGCAGTATTCTCCGGAGGCATACAATCAGGAAACGTATGCCCAGGGTCAATATTCTCAAGGGGCATATAATCAGGAAACATATGCTCAGGGGCAGTATACCCAGGGGGCATATAATCAAGGAACTTATACTCAAGGGCAGTACCCTCAAGGGGCATATAATCAAGAAACGTATGTCCAGGGGCAGTACCCTCAGGGAGCATATAATCAAGAAACGTATGCCCAGGGTCAGTATTCTCAAGGAGGATATAATCAGGAAACGTATGCCCAGGGTCAGTATTCCCAAGGGGGATATAATCAGGAAACATATGCTCAGGGGCAGTATCCCCAAGGGGCAGATAACCGAGGGGGCTATCCTCAAAGTCAGTACCCCCAGGGAGCATATAATCAGGAAGGGAACGCTCAGGGACAGTATTTCCAAGGAGCATATAATCAGGAAACGTATCCCCAGGGCCAGAATTCTGGGGAGGGATACAATCAGGAAGCATATCTTCAGGAAGGGAATATCAGAAGGCTGTACCCCCAGAAGCAGTATGCTCAGGAGGAAGATTTTCAGGAACAGGAAGTTGCCCAGGACTCTTATTTTCAGAGGAGGTATGTTCCGGAGGGCTATCCCCCTGTGAATATGCCTCAGGAACAGTATCCCCAAGAGGAACATTATCAGGGGCAGGAAAACTATTTCACTGAAAGCGAAAATAGTGGATTTTCATATAATCAGGACGAAATGGAAATTCAGGAGGAAATATCGGATGTTCCAGGAAAAGTGGTATCAGGAGAGACTGCGTATCCGGAGCCAGAAGAAGAAAATGGCGGGATAGATGAAGAACTGGTGGTTCATTTTCACCAGGAGGATATAGAACATAAGCTGGCCAAAGAAATGTCCAAAATATCTGACCAAATTACCATAGAACAGGAACCTGAGTCTATGCAGACAAAAGTTCCTCAGACAGGGCAGAGCCAAATCTTCCGGACATCGGAATCCCAGCCGGAAGAAGAGGATGATAATATACCATTATCTTCTATGCCCAGCTATCTGCTGATAGAAGCCAAGACCCCGGAAAAAGGAATTGAGACAGCCATAAAAATTTTAAAGCAGATTCATGCAAAGAAGAATACCAGCCATCAGGTAGCCAAAATAACAGGAAGCAGATTGAATCAAAAGGGAATTGGAAATATTGTGGATGTGCTGGCAGGGAAAGACCTGGTTGTTGAAGAGGCCGGGGATCTGTCCAAAGAAGAATTGATAGCTTTGCAGCAGCTGGTAGCTGAAGATACCAGTGGAATGAATGTGCTCCTTATTGATAATCCGCGTCAATTGGAGGAACTGTATCAGCAGAATCCGGAGCTGACTACACTATTTGAATGCATCAGCAGCGAACAGAGCGAATTGTTGGATTCGGAGACAGCAGAGGAGGAACAAGCACCATTACAAGGGGAGAATCAGGAAGAATCCCAACAGGGAGAGAAGCTTGACCAGTCGGACGGGGGATCTGAGATTCAACCGGAGGATGAGGTTCAAGCAGAATCAGAACCTCAGATAGATGAAGTCGAGCCGGAGCAGGAGACAGAATCAGAACCAGAAGAAGGGACAGAACTTCAATATGAGCCTGAGGATAAGCCTGAGCCTAAGGAGGAACTTGAATCGGATTCAGACTTTGAGGCAGAAGATCAGCCTGAGCCGGAAGACGATGAGGAGATGGATATTGACGATTTTGCAGAATATGCTACGGAGTATGCCAACAAGATTGACTGCAGCATCACCGGAAAAAGTATGCTGGCTCTCTATGAACGCATTGAAATAATGGAAGAGGACGGCATTCCGTTAACAAAAGCCAATGCCGAAGATATGATTGAAGAAGCGGCAGACAAGGCGGAAAAACCGCCTATCGGCAAGCTGATCAAGGGAATGTTTACATCCAAATACGATAAAGAAGGACTCCTGATCTTAAGGGAAGATCATTTTATTTAATAAGGCAGAAATTATGAGTATTCAATTAATTGCGTTAGACTTGGACGGTACGCTTTTAGACAGCCAGAAACGCTTGTCTGACAGAAACCGTAAAGCATTGGAGGCCTGCATTGCCAGAGGAATCTATGTGGTTCCCTGTACAGGCCGTACAGCGGAAGGGGTTCCTGGCTCTGTCAAGGAGATTCCGGGTATCCGATATGCCATCACCGTAAATGGCGGCATGATTGAAGACATGGAAAATAAGATTGTTTTAGACAGGCGGTTATTGGCGAAAGAAACGGCTCTTGACGTGATCAATCAGATAAAGGATCGTCATATTATGTATGACATCTATGCAGACGGGCAGGGAATTTCGGAAGACCGTTTCTATAATCATTTGGATGAGTATAAGATCACAAAGGAAATCCAGGTATTAGTGAGAAAAACCCGCCGTGTTGTCCCGGACATTATAGAATATGTAACTCAAAAGGAAGGTATGATAGATAAAATAAACCTGTTTTTTTCAGATCTTGATGAGAGAGAGGAGATACGAGATCTTTTAAAACGGCGGACAGACATTATTGTAAGTTCATCCCTATATAATAATTTGGAGATCAATGGTCTTGGAGCAGAGAAGGGGGAGGCCCTTTTGCGGCTGGCATCGATTCTGGGGTTATCCCCTGAGGAGACCATGGCATGTGGCGACGGAGATAATGATGCCTCTATGATACGGCTGGCTGGAATTGGAGTCGTTATGGAAAACGGTGAGGAACATTTAAAAGCTATGGCAGATTATGTAACTGCGGGTAATGATGAATCAGGTGTGGCACAGGCAATCGAGAAATTGGTGCTGTCCGAAAGGTAGAAGAGGAGATTATGGACAACTGGGTAGAAATCGTAGTGGCAGTCTATCTTTTAGGAATGATTTTATATGGCCATTATAAGGGATTGCTTCGTCTGGCAGTTTCTATGGCAGCATTGATTGTTACTCTGGTTATTGTACACGTAGCGATGCCAAGGGTAACCATATTCATAAAAGAGAATACACCTGTTTATTCCTGGATTGCAGACCATACAACAGGCACCATAGAAAGCGCTATTGGAATAAAATCCGATATTCAGATTCCTGCACAGCAGAGACAGATCATAGAAGGCCTGTCTCTGCCTCAGGATGTAAAAGAGATGCTTTTGGAAAATAATAACAGCCAGATGTATGAAATTTTGGGAGTAAATGCATTTGTAGAATATATAGGGAGCTATCTGGCCAATATGATTTTAAGCTGGGTTGGCTATGTTGTTATGTTTTTGATTGTCTATATCCTTCTGCGGTTCGCTATAAAATGGCTGGACATCATAGCCAGGCTCCCGGTTTTATCCGGCATGAACCAGATAGCAGGAGCTGTCTTAGGCGGGATTCAGGGATTGTTTTTCTTGTGGCTGATCTCACTTTTGTTAACAGCCTGCGCCAGTACCTTCTGGGCAGCGGAAATATTAAGACAAGTGGAGGCAAGTCCATGGCTGTCATTCCTCTATCATTATAATATACTGTCAAAATTGGCAATCGGAATCTTAAAAGGAGTATACATGAGGGGCTAGTGTGGGTCATACTAGAATAAAGTGCCTACGACCTTCTGCAATTCCACGTCCACAACTCCATAGGTGGTGATTCTCAGTTTTGGAATTACGGGAAGACTGACGAAAGCCAATGTCATAAAAGCGTCAATATCTTGGGAAATGCCAAGAGTTTTTAGATAGGCTTTCATTTCTTCCAACCTTTTTTCCACCTTTTCTACTGGCTCATCTGCCATAAGCCCGGCAATGGGAAGCGCAAGATGAGAGACAAGCTTTCCATCCACCGCAACAGCCAGGCCTCCCTCATCTTCAATCACTTGGTTTCCTGCTATCATAATATCTAAATCATTGGTTCCGGCGATTAGAAGATTGTGGGAGTCATGTCCGATACTGGTAGCTACGGCTCCCTTTTTCAGTCCGTAATTCCCTAAAAAACCAATCCCCGTGTGCCCGGTGTTTTTGTGGCGTTCCAAGATAACCAGTTTCACGATATCCTGTTCTACGTTTACACCAGGTGCATATCCCGGATAGGTATTCCAAGATACAATCCTTTCCCCGGTAATCAACTCCCGTTCCATCAGATCAATCACTCTTTGATTGGAACCGCATTCCTTAAGCTGTAAATCCTTCAGAGTAATGGGCGATGCGTGAAACGAGTGGAAAACGGAATCCCGTATGTCTTTTTTCCACTTTTTTTCTGCCTTCTTTTTTCCTAAAAACATACCTTGGTCCGCAACCGGTTTTCCTGCTTTATATACGGCCTGTACCCCAAAATCCCTCAGATCCCGGAATATCACCAAATCCGCCTGATATCCTGGCGCTATGGCTCCCAGGTGTTTTAAGCCAAAATACTGAGCCGGATGCAGAGTTGCCATGCGGATCGCTCGTATCGGATCTGCTCCGCGGCTGACAGCATATCGAATCAGGGCATCCATATGACCATTCCGGATTAGATCTCCAGGATGGCTGTCATCCGTCACAAGCATGGCACGCTGATAATAGGGCGGTTCAAAAAGAGGAAGAAGAGCATCCAGGTTTTTGGCGGCAGTTCCCTGCCGGATCATGATCCACTGTCCCCGCGCCATTTTCTCTTTTGCCTCATCTGCGTCGGAACACTCGTGGTCAGATAGAATTCCTGCGGTTATGTAGGCATTTAACCCTCGCCCTGACAAAAATGGTGCATGACCATCGATAACACATTGTTGGGAATGTGCATCAAATATTTTTTTCAGATAGCTTTCCTGCCCTTGGATCACGCCATGGGAATTCATGACTTCTGCTAATCCCAAAACCTCTTTCCGCCCATAGAACGGTTTTAAACTGTCTGCTTCCAGCCGTGCGCCGGACTCATCCAAATCTGTGGATGGCACACAGGATGGAAGCATAAAATAAACATCCAAATCCAGCATTTCTGCCGATTCCATCATATACTCGATTCCGGCTTCACCGGCTACATTGGCAATTTCGTGAGGATCCGTAATGACGGCTGTTGTTCCATGAGGGATGACAGCACGCTCAAACTCTGCCGGAGACACCATGGAACTTTCCAGGTGTACATGACCATCAATCAGACCGGGACACACATATGCATGGTCCAGTTCCACTTCCGTCTCTCCCTCATAGCTTCCAATCCCGACAATTCTCCCGCCATCTACAGCAACATCTCCATGCTCCACAGATTCTGTAAATACATTGACAATCGAAGCGTTTTTCAGTACAAGTTCAGCTCGTCTTTTCCCGCTGGCTGCATCAATCTGTGATTTTATCCAATCCGTCAATCTGCGCTCCTTTCTTTTGCCTGCCCGCAAAATTTGCTTGTGAATATTGTTTCTTTATAAAGTATTTTATATGGAAGCAGACTGTTTTGCAATAAGATTTGTAACTATTCAGCCTTTTTGTAACAAACCTTCTTGACAAATAATATATATAAATGGTATAGTAAAGTTCCACTGCATAAGTGCGGTATGTTATTGTTTTCTATGAAAAAAATTAAAAAAGTTGGAAACAATAGTTGACAACTGGAAAAAAGTATGGTATTATAAACGAGTTGCTGTTGAAGATAAAAAACAGCAGGTGAACCTTGAAAACCAAAGATTGAACAGTATGTAAAACCCTGAAAATTCTAAAAAATAAGGCTGAGTTTAACAGCCTGAATTTGAGAGAATTCGGAACGGACCTTGAGGACCGGAAGGGACTTAAGGGATGAACCAAACAACAGTAAACGGGAAAAGGATTAGCCAAGAGTTAGTCTTGATTCCGGATCGAATTCAATTATGACAAGGAAGTGCGCTGATGCGCACGCAGGTCAGCAGCCTACGGCTGGTGACAAGT
>CAYWRB010000123.1:0-7793 GCA_964460025.1 uncultured Hungatella sp. | reverse complement strand
TCCTCAAAAAACCGGTTGCTTGCCGCCAAATTCTTCGGATCAGCCGAGCGAATCATATATTTGGTAGCGTTTTCATTATCTGTGGCATTCTCTGCTACCAATTCTCCTCCGTCCCTGACAATCTTACCATAATGAGGATCAATATAATCATAATCCTGAGTGTCATATTTGTGATTGGACGGTGAGACAAAAAGGGGATTAAAATAGATTACCTCCACCCCCAGCCCCTGAATATAGTCCAGCTTTTCCCAGACTCCCTGCAGATCCCCTCCATAAAAATGACCTACATCCATAGCATCCGGATTCTTGTACCAGTCCTCTTCCCGGCACACCGGACGGCCGATATAGATATACTCCTGGCTTTCCACATCATTGTCAGGATCTCCGTTATAAAAACGGTCAACAAAGATCTGATACATCACTGCCCCTTTGGCCCACTCCGGCACGTGAAAGCCCGGAATCATCTTAAAGCAGCACGATTCTTCCGCTTCCTCAACTGCCCCTATCCGGTTATAGAAACAGCACTCTCCCTCCTTCACGATTCGAAACCAGTATTTAACAGGTGCTTCCCCTACCACAGTCTGGCACTGATAATAATCAAACAGATTATCTGAACATGTCTTTTCCATGGGCTGCTGTTCATCTTTTCCTTCTTCTATATAAAAGACAGCATCCACATCATCCTTAGCCGTCCGAAATTTAAGGATCACCTGTTCACCTGTATCCGGCTCCGCAGGCATCCGAAATTCTTCTGTCTCATCACAGAATAAAGCCTCTCGATTTACATGTCTTACACTTTCCATCTAACTTCCTCTTTCTTCAGATGATTCAACTTAATCCCTTTCACTTTTCACACATGATAAATGTCATATGTAAGGCGGCTGAATGCGACGATGTCAATGGCATCGCTGAATCATATTTATTTTATATGATTCCCGAAAAATATACAACATACAAGTTGCACGATACCTTGCTTATTATTTTGTGGAAAATGTTTAGCCTGCGGATTTCGGAAGAAATAAAAAAGAAGAAAAGCCAGCGGGGTAGCTGGCTTTTCTAGGAGAAGGTATTTCGTTTCTTATGGGGTGTAGCAAAAACTATATAATGTATTGGGGGGTTACGTCTATTATAATACCATGAGGTGTGAATTTTGAAAAGAGTTACACTGCACAAAGTTCACAAAAGCTCAATTTCATTTTTATGCAAATTGCACATTTACACAAACAGTTGTTCGAATTCCTGCTGTCCTATCCGCTCTTTCTCCATCAGGATCTCCGTACATCGGTGAAGCACATCCACATGCTCCTGAATCATAGCCTTGGCTTTTGCATAACACTCATCTATAATCCGCTTTACCTCACTGTCAATCACCGTAGCGACATTCTCACCATAACTTTTCGTATGGCCTAAGTCCCTTCCTATAAAGACTTCATCCTCTTCCGTCTCATAGTTGATCATACCTATCTTTTCCGACATACCGTATTTAATCACCATAGACCGGGCCATAGCCGTAGCCTGCTTGATATCCTGAGACGCCCCGGTCGTGATATCGTCAAAAATAATCTCTTCCGCAATCCGTCCGCCTAACGATACCATAATATTCTGCAGCATCTTGCCTCTGGTGTTAAACATCTCATCCTTCTCCGGCAAAGGCATGGTATATCCTGCCGCTCCCATCCCCGTAGGTATAATGGAAATCGTATGCACCGGCCCCACATCCGGAAGAAGATGAAACAGTATGGCGTGGCCTGATTCATGGTATGCGGTGATCCGCTTCTCTTTCTCCGAAATAACACGGCTCTTTTTCTCCGCCCCAATCCCTACCTTGATAAAGGAACGATCAATATCACTCTGTGTCACAAAACGGCGTCCCTCTTTTGCCGTCAGAATCGCCGCCTCATTCAAAAGGCTCTCCAGGTCTGCGCCTGTAAATCCGGCTGTGGTCCTGGCTACCCTCTCAAGATTTACATCGTCTCCCAAGGGCTTATCCTGAGCATGGACTTTTAAGATCTCTTCCCTGCCTCTTACATCCGGTTTTCCCACCACAATCTTGCGGTCAAACCGTCCCGGACGCAGAATCGCAGGATCCAGAATATCCACCCTGTTGGTAGCTGCCATGACGATGATGCCCTCATTCACACCGAAACCGTCCATCTCTACCAGAAGCTGGTTTAAGGTCTGCTCCCTCTCGTCGTGTCCGCCTCCAAGTCCGGTTCCCCTCTGTCTGGCTACGGCATCAATCTCATCGATAAACACGATACAGGGAGCGTTCTTTTTCGCCTCCTCAAACAGATCTCGGACTCTGGACGCGCCGACACCCACAAACATTTCCACAAAATCCGAACCGGAAATGCTGAAAAACGGCACTCCCGACTCTCCTGCCACTGCCTTGGCAAGCAGGGTCTTTCCTGTGCCGGGAGGTCCCACCAGCAATACGCCTTTGGGAATCCTGGCCCCCACGGAGGTATATTTCTGAGGGCTTCTTAAGAAATCCACCAGCTCCTCCAGATCCTCTTTTTCCTCCCTGAGTCCTGCCACCTTGGTAAAATTAAATTTGTTGGCATCCTTGCTCAGCCTGGCACGGCTTTTTCCAAAATTCATCATCCTGGCATTGGCTCCGCCTCCGGCGGCTCTGGCATTCATCATGGTAAATACCACAACCAGCACCACTCCGGACAAAAGCACCGGCAGAACCAGGGTCAGGATGTAATTCTCATGGGGCACATCCTGAACCGTAACCGGAACACGATTCTCCATCAGATACAGTCTCTCCGCCTGCACATCAGACACGTAAACCCGTCTCTGGCTTTTGTCTTTCATCGTCAGGATCACCTCTCCGGTAGGTGTCTCTTTATTCTGCCGGATAGCGGCAGACTCGATGCCTCCCTCTGTCACCTCAGACATATATTCCTGCTGGGTCAAGTCCTCCGGAGCCCTCTCCCTGGTCAGGCTGTTGGCCACAAAAAGTACCAGCAGTGCCACCAGAATAAGTCCCAATCCATTGATCGACTGTCGTTGTCTCAACTCTCAACTGCCTCCTTATGATTACTCCTGTTCTACTACTCCAATATATGGCAGATTCCTGTACTTCTGATCATAATCCAGGCCGTATCCCACAACAAATTTATCCGGAATGCTGAAACAGGTATAATCTACCTTAACCTGCTTCTTTACCCTGCGCTCTGGCTTATCCAGAAGGGTACACAGACGGATGGATTTGGGGTTCCGCTTCTCCAATATCTCCATCAGATAGGCCAGAGTCCTCCCTGAATCAATGATATCCTCCACGATCAGAACTTCCTTCCCCTCCAGCGGTTCATCTAAGTCCTTGACAATCTTCACAACACCGCTGGACACGGTTCCTGAACCATAACTGGATACGGACATAAAGTCCATGGAAACCGGAATGGTCAGCCTCTTGGCCAGTTCGCAGGTAAAAAAGACTCCGCCCTTCAAGATACAGATCAGATGCACTTCTTTTCCGGCATAATCCCGGCTGATCTGAGCCGCTGTCTCACTGATTCTTTTGTTTACTTCATCCTCCGGAATCAAAACCCGAATCTTATCCTTCATGTCCCTCTCCTCCATCTGCTTGTACTTGTAAAATCTGCCGCGTATGCTCTGTTATTTTATAGTATTCACTGATCCGGTATCCGACAATCCACAAAATATGATGTCCTTCCGCCAGAAGAAGAATCTTATCCCTCTCCTCCCTGGGTATCTTTTCATCGATCATATATGCCTTTACTGTCTTTCGTTTTCCATCCTTCAATGTAATATAATCGCCGGTCTGCCTGGTCCTAACAGATAACGTACTTTTTATTGTATCATAATCAAACCATTTCGTATACCGATTTTCCGGAATTTCTTGATCTTTTTTATAGGGAAAATGGCTTAATCTTAAGGTTTTTTCCTGGGGTTTTTCAAAATCTCCTGCGGCAGAGACCCATATCATCCCATACCGTTTCCCTGCTTCCAGCCCGTAAGGAAGGCTTATCCGTTTTCCGGTTTCTTTTTCCGCCAGCTCATACACCTGCTCTATGTGAACAAAGGTTATGTCTTTCACAGACCCTGCACACAAACCGAGCATCTTTTTTACGATATATCCCTTTAGAATTTCCGGCTGATGTTTCAGTATCTCTGCCTCTATACCGCAGCGCCGGACGCCTTCGCCTTCCTTCAGGCTCCGATTGTTGGCCTCTTCCACCCCGTATCTGCTCCAGATCTCCTCTGCCTGGCTTTCCAGGTATTGATCCGCCAGACTCATCATTTTTCCTGCATTGACGATATGTTTTACCGCACCGGCATTGATCTGTCCGCAGATCTCCGGAATCAGCTGGTGGCGCAGCCGGTTTCTGGTATAGTCCACACTTTCATTGGTGGAATCCTCACAGTAGCTTAAGCCTTGTTCCCCCAGATAGTCCAGAATCTCTGTCCGGCCTACGCACAAAAGAGGCCGGATCACCGCCCCTCTCACTGCTGCCATACCGCACAGCCCCTTTAAACCGCTTCCCCGAAATAGATTATGCAGAATCGTCTCCGCCTGATCTTCCCTGTGATGGGCCACCGCAATCTTAGCGCAGCCCCACCGATCCGCCTCTTCCTCCAGAGCCTGATACCTTAATATCCTGCCGGCTTCCTCCACAGACAGCCCCCGGACTTTGGCATATTCCGCCACATTTCTATGTATCACCGTACACGGAACCTTCAGTCTGCCGGCCTCCTCCTCCACAAATGCCGCATCTCTGTCTGCCTCATGGCCCCGCAGACCATGATGCACATGAACCACCTTAAGCTCTATATCCAGTTCCTCTTTCATCTCATTCAGCAGATGAAGCAGACAGATGGAATCCGCTCCCCCCGAAACTGCTGCAATGACCTTATCTCCCGGTTCCATCATTTTATATTCTTCTATAAACTTACCTACTGTCTTTCGCATGTTATCTACCATCTGCCAGCCTGTGTACTCCCTTTTTTCCAGATTCCTGCCACCAACACGGTCATATCATCTCTGACTTCCTCAACAAACTGCTCCGCAAACTCCAAAATCTCTTCCGCCATGTTCTGGGGATTCCTTTTGATGATCCCTTCCAGGTACTCTACCATAATCCTTTCCTTGTCTTCCCCAGGCAGGCTGTCCAACACTCCGTCGCTTACCATTATGACTCGATCATCTTCCCACAATTTCTGTGACAAAAGGGCCGGTTCCACCTGGTGAAACATTCCTGCCGGAACGTCGCAGGCCTGCAGCAGTTCCACTCCATCATCTTTGATTACAAAGGTAGCTGCAGCACCCATTTTCATGATTTCCAGAACTCCCGTATACAGATTAATGCAACACAGATCAATGGTAGCCGGATGCTGCTCCTCTCCGGTCAGCAGAAGAACTGTATTCACAAGCTTCAATGCCGATCTTGGCATATATCCGGCCGACAACAGCTGTTCCGTCAGTTCAATCACTCTCCGGCTTTCTCTGCCGGCAGCCTCCCCGGTTCCCATACCATCCGAAAGGCTCATAACTACCTGCCCGGGTATACTTTGGCAAAAGGTAAAATTATCCCCGGAAACCGTCTCTCCGCTTTTAGGCGTCCGCGCCACGCCATACAGTACCTGATATGCTCCCTCCTCCAAAAAACGGATGGTAGAAGCTTGTCTTGTGACAATACTCTTTGAATTCTTTGCAACGGTCCAGGCTTCTTTCCCCATAGCCTGTCCCAAAATCTGAGCTGCCTCTCTTGCCATAATACATCGTCCATGATTGGTACGAACCGTCAGAAAAGCCTCTTTTTGATTATTATCATACCCCAAGATCAACATGTGTTCAATTACCATGTGATGCTTTGCGAATTCTTTACGAATAATTCGTTCCTTATCAGGAGTCAGATCCGCAGCCCTCTCCATCTGTTCCGAAAATTCTTCTAAAATTACTGCCAACTCCCGAAACTGCGCCACTAAAGCATCCCGGCTCTCCAGATATCGATTCTTCCAGGAAAGATTCATAGTCGCTCTGCCCAGGTTTCTATTTAGCTGGCCTACATAATCATTCTGCCGCTTACAGGTCTCCCTAAACAGCCTGGGCATGTCTTCATAGTCCACATTCCCCTTCTGTTCAAAGGCCCTTAAAAGATAATACAGATAATAGCTGTCTTCTTTCTCACTGTCTGAATACAGATTACATCGGTTACAGTCACCGCAGACCATAGCTCCCGCAATCTGCATGGCCGCCAGCCCGTCTTCTTTGGTCAGCCCTTTCCCCCCATTTATATCCTCATCAAAAGATTTGGCCAGCTCTTCCAGAGAGCCCGCCATATCACTTAATTTCTTTGCTGTATATACATGTATATTGGCCATATCTCTATGAATTTTTTTCCGCTCGAACACAAAAATCCCTCCTGACTTTACAGAGTACTTACTCTTACATAAGCGCCGGCGCAAAAATCCGCACCGCTCCCGGCTGCATTATATCACGTCAAAAGGGAAACATTTGTCAAAACGGTAGAGCTTATTTCAAAAATTTTTCGACAAAATTTATCTTACTGCGTGGGCTTTAACAAAATCTCATCCGGATTAACCAGTCCCAGCTTTTCTTTGGCTACCTTTTCAATATACTGTTTTGTCTGGACATAGACCCTCTGCTCCTCCAGCTTCTCCGCTCTCTGCTCTTCCTGGGCCAGCTGATTTCTTAAGCTTTCTTCCCTCATCTGGTATTCAAAATCTTTTTTCTCTAAGGATGCACTGCGCATGTTAAATACAACCGCCATACTGAGAACTACAAATGTAATTCCTACCAGTGCCAAACGATTTCCAAGCCGCTCTCTCTTTTTTCTTTTTGTCTTTCTGGTTTCTTTCATCCTTTCACCTGCTTTGATTTCTGTCCATGTTTTTTCATTTTTATTCTAAAATAATCCTGACCTTTTTTCAAGCCCTTTATTAATCTTTGACTCACTAAGTACTGATATCCTGCCATTCCTATAAAAATTCCGGCTATGACATAGGCCCTCAAATTACCGTCATTCTGTTGATAGAGAAGGTCAAAGGTAGTCAATCCGCAAAAAATCCAATATCCAAAATCCTCAAGCCCCGTCCAAAACATATTGTGGGGAATCAGCATCCTCACGATCCGGAAAAAGTCATAAATTATCATAAGCCATATGCCTGTTCCTACGCTGGAGATGGCAAGCCACACCTCATAGTGGATATTCTCGCTCATGTTTCCCCCTATTTAAACAAGCGGTTAAAGAAAGATTCTCCGGATTTCCTGTAAGATTCATTGGATGAGTATACAAGGCTGTCTACGGTTCCATCCATGTCTACCTCTCCTTTTTCCAACGTGAGCCGGCTGATATGCAGGTCTTTACCCTTTATTGTTAAAAGTCCCATATCCGTATCCAAAACCACCTGGTTCTCGTCAAATGATACCACATCACGGATACCCGTAAGACTGCCTCCCTGACGGTTCTGAAACAGAAGCTTATGAGGACGCATGCCTGTCTTTTCTTCCATAACAAAAACCTCCTAATATACTCAAACTATGATTTAAGTATATTAAAAGGTTTTCCTTTTTATGCCATCTATATGGACATTTTAAAGATAACGATAGAGTTCTTTCGCTTCTTCTTTTTTCACCGTCTCCTGTACATCCAAAACTTCTACTTTTACGGAATTCGTTCCAAACTGTATCTCAATAATATCGCCCGTCTTCACATTCAATGACGCTTTTGCTGGCTTTTCATTCACTAAAACTCTCCCGGCGTCACACGCTTCATTGGCTACCGTTCTGCGCTTGATCAGCC
>CAYWRB010000122.1:6944-7800 GCA_964460025.1 uncultured Hungatella sp. | reverse complement strand
CAGGTTCTGAAAGACAAAGTACAAGTTCTGAACAATGAGGTACAAACGTTAAAACATGAGGTAAAATCTCTGAATGATGATATGCAGACGATAAAAGGCGATGTCGCGGAATTAAAACAGCGGGTGTCCGACATTGAATTAACGCTTGAGAACGTGACAAACCGTAATATCAAGATTATCGCCGAAGGCCACCTGGATCTAAGCCGCAAGCTTCACGAGGCCTTAAAAGTAGAAAACGAAAGAGAAATCATTGCAATCCGTGTTAATATTCTTGAAAGCGAATTACAGAGAATGAAAGCGCAGTTAAACTCGGACAGCAGGATACTTATATAGATTGAAATTTATAAAAAGATGTAACGTCTGGAAACAGGCCTTACATCTTTTTCGCGTACTCAGCCAGGTCAGGTATCATCACCATTTAAAAGTCAATTCCATAAACTGCCTGACAGATGATGTCCGATACCCTTTTTTACGGCCTTTTCAACCAGTACAAAGGCCTAGTACTGCGTTGCATTAATTCCCCTTGACAAATCCCCCTGATAATGATAGCATTTTGTCAGGCAAAGGTGCTCCGTATCAGGGGTACCTTTTTCTTTATAGATTGAATCAAAGAGAAAAAAGGAGGACCTGACAATGGTTGCAGAAAAAATATTACAAAAAGCAAATGAATATCAGGCAGATATGGTTGCAGACAGACACTATCTCCATATGCATCCTGAAACAGGCTTTGACACTGCCAACACCTTGGCTTATGTCAGGCAGAAATTAACTGACCTTGGATACCAGCCACAGCTATGCGGTAAATCAGGCATTACTGCCGTTGTCGGCCAAAAAAGGCCGGGGAAAGTATTTATGC
>CAYWRB010000122.1:5181-6934 GCA_964460025.1 uncultured Hungatella sp. | reverse complement strand
GCGGGCAGACATTGATGCCCTTCCCATCCAGGAAGAATCCGATGTGGATTTCCCATCTGAAAATCCCGGAAAAATGCACGCATGCGGGCATGATATGCACACCGCCATGCTCCTTGGCGCGGCAAAGCTTCTAAAAGAATATGAAAATGAAATCAACGGAACCGTCAAACTGATGTTTCAGTCAGCAGAAGAAATCTTCGAAGGCTCCCACGATATGATTGACGCAGGAGTGCTGAAGAATCCGGACGTAGATGCTGCCCTTATGATCCATGTAATGGCAGGTATGCCTATGCCGGCAGGAGCTGCCATTGTATGCGACGGAGGCATCAGCGCACCTGGCGCAGATTATTTTTACATTAAAATTCAGGGAAAAGGGTGCCATGGCTCCATGCCCAACGCCGGGGTAGACCCCATCAATGTAGCCGCCCATATCATCACTGCCCTTCAGGAACTCCATGCAAGAGAGCTTTCCCTTTCTGATGAGGCCGTCCTGACCTTTGGCTCCATTCACGGCGGCAATGCCGCCAACGTTATCCCGGACCGTATTGAAATGAGCGGCACAATCCGCACTTATGACGAGGATGTCCGCTCCTTCTTAAAGACCCGGATGGCAGATGTCTCACAAAATATTGCATCCGCCTTCCGTGCTTCTGCAGCCGTCTCTTTCGGAAGCGGATGTCCGTGTTTAAAAAATGACCCGGAACTTTCGGCCTGCACATTTACCTACGTAAAAGAATTGCTTGGGCAAAAGGCTCTCTGCTCCGGTCAGCTGTCTGCTCCGTCCAACGGCAAAAAGCCGCCGAAAACAGCCGGTTCCGAGGATTTTGCTTATGTCAGCCAGAAGGTTCCCTCCATCATGATAGCGCTTGCGGCTGGGAATCCGGAACACGGCTATCAGTACCCTCAGCATCATCCCAAGGTAACATTTGACGAAAATGTCCTGGCAGAAGGAAGCGCCGTCTATGCCTATACGGCAATGCGCTGGCTGGAGGAACACGCTTAAGAAAATCATCCTGAAAGGAAGGTACCTATGAAAGAAATTATTTCAAGTCCGCTGTTAATCACATTAATCGCAATCGGACTGCTCTATATCGTTGCTTTTTCACTGATTTATCTAAAAAAGTCTTATACACACTGCATCGAATTAGGAATTTCCAAGGAAGAACTGAATAAAGTCATAAAATCCAGCCTCGTCTTTTCCATTGTTCCAAGCCTGTCCATCGTTGTCGGCTTATTTGCCTTAATCTCCGTGCTGGGAGTTGTATGGTCATGGTGGAGGCTTTCCGTTATCGGCTCCCTCTCCTATGAAACCCTGATTTCCAGCAGTGTTGCCTCCGCCATTGGATTCTCCTCCACTGCGGAAATGATGGAATCTGCCAGCGGAAGCGAATTCGGCGTTGTCATGATTCTTATGAGTATCGGTATGCTGAGCGGCTTCTTTATTCAGCTTCCCTTTGGCAAAAAACTGTCCATGAGCGTAAATAAAACAGAATCCTCAAGCACCTGGAAATATGTCCTCAGCGGTACTTTCATGCTGTGCCTGTTCGCTGTCTATATTCCGGTACTTTTGATTGGCGATACCATTCAGGCTGCCGTTATGCTGACCGGCTTAGTCATCGCTGTGGCACTTGGCATTTTATCTTCAAAAAGTCCAAAACTTCGCTGGTTAAGTGAGTTTATCATGGCATTTTCCATGATTGGAGGTATGGTGTCATCCCTCCTCTGGACCAATCTCTTTCAATAGGAGGAACGC
>CAYWRB010000122.1:3081-5081 GCA_964460025.1 uncultured Hungatella sp. | reverse complement strand
CGCATCGGCACATTCATCGCATTGGTCTACATGATCGCACTGCCATTTATCGTGCTTGGATACTATGGATGTATCCCGTCCCTTAAAGCAGTCATCAATCTTTCAACCATCAGCATCCTTTTCATCTATATCCCTGTCGGCATCTCCGAGGCATTAAGCTACACGCCAATCTTAGGTGCTTCCGCTTATCTTGCCTTCATTACAGGCAACATTATGAACCTGAAACTCCCGTGTGCGGTCAACGCCATGAAACTTGCAGGGAAAGAACCCAACACCCCGGAAGGCGAGGCCGTTGCATCGGTTGCCGTTGCCGTGTCCTCTATCATGACCATTGCCATCCTGGCACTGGCGGCTCTGCTCAGCACACAAATCAGTCCCATCTTTGAACTGCCCAGTGTAAAGACAGCCTCCGGCTATATCATCCCCTCCCTGTTCGGTTCCCTTACACTGGGGCTTTTCTCCAGCACCAATTCCGGGAAAAAGGTGGTAAAAAACGGGATTATGGGTGTCCTTCCGGTCATTGTCCTTGTAACAATTTTATCCCTTCTTGTCCGCATATCCACCGGTGGTTCCCTGTTTGGCATGATCGGCTTCCTTATTCTGATTATGCTTCCCATTTCCATCATCTTCTCCCGTATCATGTGGAAAAAAGGAATCATCAAAGTCGTTGACAGAGATGCTCCAGCCGACAAATAGTACGGCAAAAACATGCCGGATATTGGAAAAAGCCAGGCCCGTTCCCAGGCCTGCTCCCAATATCCGGCATGTCCGTCATTCTGTCTCCATAAATCTCAAAGCTTGGAAACTCCAATCTCCACGGCCTTCTTTGCCACCGCGTCAGCCACAGCCTTAGCCACTCTCTCGTCAAAAGCTCCGGGAATAATATATTCCTCCGACAGCTCCTCCTCAGGAATAATCCCTGCAATGGCATACACCGCGGCAATCTTCATCTCCTCCGTAATATCCCTTGCCCTGGCATCCAACGCCCCGCGGAAGATTCCCGGAAATACCCGGACTTTGTTAATCTGGTTGGGGAAATCAGAACGTCCGGTGGCAACGACTCTGGCGCCGCCCCGTTTTGTCTCATCCGGCATAATCTCCGGTGTCGGATTGGCCATGGCAAATACAATGGCATCCTCCGCCATGGTTCCCACCATCTCAGCCGTCACCACTCCCGGCGCAGACACGCCGATAAACACATCTCTCCCCTTCATGGCATCCGCCAGTGTCCCATGAAGCCCTTCCTTGTTGGTACACTGTGCCATCTGGGCCTGTGCCGGATTCATCCACTCCTCACCCGGAGCCAGAATTCCCATTTTATCCACCAGAATCACATCTCCCACCCCAATCTCCTGCATCAGACGGCAGATGGAGATTCCTGCGGAACCGGCCCCGTTAATCACAGCCTTTATCCTGCCCATTTCCTTTCCTACCAGCCTCAAAGCGCCTACCAATCCGGCGCAGACCACGATGGCCGTGCCGTGCTGGTCGTCATGGAACACCGGTATATCCAGCTCTTCCTTCAGCCGTCTCTCAATCTCAAAACACCGAGGCGCCGAGATATCTTCCAGATTGATTCCCCCAAAAGTGGGAGCCAGCCTCTTTACCGTCTCGATAATCTCCTCCGTATCCTTAGTATCCAGACAGATAGGAAATGCGTCAATCCCTGCAAACTCCTTAAATAGAATAGACTTTCCTTCCATCACAGGCATGGCCGCCTCCGGCCCGATATCTCCCAGCCCCAAAACCGCCGTCCCATCCGATACCACGGCCACCAGATTTCCTTTGGCCGTATAGCGGTATACCTCTTCCTTATGGTCCCGAATCTTCCGGCATGGCTCCGCCACTCCGGGCGTGTAAGCAGTACTCAAATCATCCCTGGTTTTTACCGCCACCTTGGAAACCACCTGAATCTTCCCTCTGTTTTTCTCATGCATCTCCAGAGCCAGCTTGTTGTAATCCATCTTTTGATTCCTCTCCTTATCGTTTCATGTTTTTAA
>CAYWRB010000122.1:0-2981 GCA_964460025.1 uncultured Hungatella sp. | reverse complement strand
TGAAAACGACTGATAAGGCCGTTCAGCATTCGTGCCTGTTTAGACAGCTCCTTGGAAACTGACGCGCTCTTTTCCGCAGCCAGGGAATTATCCTGAACCACTGCCGATATTTCCTTAATACCGTTTTCAACCAAAGAAATCATCTCCGCCTGCCGAATACTGGCAGCAGAAATCTCGTCCATCAATGACTTTATGGACTGAATGCAGTCATTGATGACCTGCATGGCAGAGACAGCCTGATCCGTTGATTCCGTTCCGGTCCTGGCACTCTGAATGGATCGGCTGATAAGATTGTTGGTATCCTGCGCAGCTTCGGCGGATTTAGCAGCCAGGTTGCGAACCTCGTCTGCCACTACGGAGAATCCTTTTCCCGCACTTCCTGCCCGTGCAGCCTCCACGGCTGCATTCAAAGCCAGAATATTGGTTTGAAACGCAATATCCTCAATGGTGTTGATGATAGTGCCGATCCGGGCAGAGGACTGGTCAATATTCCTGGTAGCCGCAGTCAGCTGTTCCATCTTTGTATCGGCCTCGGCCGAATAGCCGGTGGCCCGGTCCACCAGATCGCTGGCACTGCCGCAGCGCACAGCGCTGGTCTGAATCTGGGCGGTAATGGCCGTCACATTCGTCATAAGCCCGTCAACCGAAGCGGCCTGTTCCGCTGTTCCCTGGGCCAATTCCTGGGCACCGGCGGATACCCTTTCCGCACTGGTATGCACCTGTCCGGCCACCTGAGAAATATCGCGGATGATGTTCACCAAATTGGCGTGAATAGATTGGAGGCTTGCGGACAGAGCCTTAAAGTCGCCAATATAATAAGCTTCATTGGCCGTAACGTCAACAGCCAGATTGCCGTGGGCCATCTCCCCCAGGATGCGCCCCACATCATCAATCGTCTTTCGCAGACAGCCGCAGACCCGATGGGTGGTCTGGGCAATCATACCAATCTCATCTGACCGGCCATAAAAAGCTTCCAGTTCCTCATCTGCAGAAAGATTCAAATCACCCAGACGGCCGATAGCCCGTTCCACCGCCATCAGGTCCCTTCCCTCACGGCGCAGCATCAGCAGTGTAATCAGGACGATAACAGCGGCCATGGCCGCGCACAGCATCCCCACTAAAACACGCACTGTGGTCACGGCAGCGTAAACCTCCGAAGCGTTATCCCGCACCATAAAAACCCAGCCTCGGTCCCTCAGATACTTATAGACTACCAGCTGCCTGACTCCATTCTCATCCCTGTAGGAATATGTACTGGCCTGAGTACTGCCGTCCGCCTGAATCCGACGGATAATTTCCTGGTATCCTGTATCAGTAGTCTCAGTATTCAAAAGCTCGCTGTCCTCATGATAGAGATAGACGCCGGTATCGACATTCAGAAACACATATTCGCTGTTAGGCAATCCCTTGATATCCAGGTCCAGCAGCGAGTCCATAAGATGGTCGGCATAGACACCGGCCCCCACATAACCAATGCAAGCCTGGCCCTCAAAAATAGGATAATACATAGACAGGATCATACTGCCTGTACCAGGTGACTTCATAATCCCCAAATTCGTCAGTTCCCGGCCGGACAAGATTGTATCCTGAAATGTTTTCAGCGAGTCTCCTGACCGGGTGGTAATACCGATGGCCCCCTGACTGGTATGTGTCAGAACATGGGTATCCGGTGTAGCAATATAAAGCCCCTCAAATATCCCCTTGACAGCGGCAAAATCCTCCGTATATTTCTGAGCCTGCTTCAGCAAAGCCGGGTTGTCCGGATCCAGAAGCAGCTGGCGGATCTCACTGCCCAAGGCAAAGGCTGTCATATACTCCTCCGCAGACAGCACGTATTCGTCAATAATCGCGGCTCTGGATTCTACCGCATCGGTCATCTGGTTGGTAATATCATTTTTAACCATGGAAGCAGCGTTGGTAGATACAACCAGCCAAAGCAGCGTCATCCCTATCAGGGTGATTACCGTGGTAATGACTCCAATCCGTGCGGCAAGTTTTTTATTTTCTATGAATCCCATAAAAGTTTCCCCCATTGGAAAAGATTGCAGGGCCAACCCCTCTAACAGTGAGTATATCCTATCCTTTTCCATATATCAAGAACTTTCTAAAGGGGCCCGGAAGCTTTTTTACATCAACATCCCCAATAAAGATGACTGTCCGTAATTCTTGCCTGTCTCGGTGAAAAAGAACTAAAAAAGGCAGATTAAGCGTCCCAAAAGGGAAGCCTCATCTGCCTGCATTACATTCTAAATTTTACTCTCCAAACACCGCAATATAATCTTTCTTAAACTTCTCAATTCCCTGATCGGTCAGCGGATGCTTCGTCATCTGCATCAGCACCTTGTAAGGAACCGTTGCAATATCTGCTCCGGCCTTGGCACAGTCAATCACATGGATGGAATGACGCACGCTTGCCGCAATAATCTGTGTATCAATATCGTGGATAGCGAAAATCTGAGAAATATCCTCAATCAAATCAATTCCCGGCATAGAGATGTCATCCAGCCTTCCTAAGAACGGGGAAACATAAGTTGCGCCTGCTCTTGCAGCCAACAGAGCCTGTGCCGCAGAAAATACCAGGGTCACATTGGTCTTGATTCCCTCTGCCGTCACAACCTTAACTGCCTTTAAGCCTTCTCCCGTCATGGGAATCTTCACAACCATGTTGGGATGAATCTTCGCAATCTCCCTAGCTTCCTTAATCATAGTCTGGGCATCTGTGGTAGTTGCCTTCACCTCGCCGCTGATAGGGCCGTCTACGATAGAAGCAATCTCTGCGATAACCTGATTAAAATCTCTTCCTTCCTTTGCAATCAAAGACGGGTTGGTTGTAACCCCGCAGATAATTCCCATCTCGTTGGCTTCTCTGATTTCATCTACATTTGCCGTATCAATAAAAAATCTCATGTCTTTTCTCCTCTTATCCTCCTGGTAATGCATCACGGGCTTTACTAAAAACCGCACAGTGCAGTACCGGAATC
>CAYWRB010000121.1:0-7811 GCA_964460025.1 uncultured Hungatella sp. | reverse complement strand
TTTTTTTTATATTTTATATAACCTTATTTTTTATCTCTTTCATATCGCCTGATTGCTGCAGGAAATATGGCTGTTTTACGGTAAAAATATTGAATCCTTACAGTTTCTCTATCCCGCACACCGTCAGCACATTCCCGTCTACTTTAAATTTTACGTCGTATCCTGCAAAGGATACGCCATAGACCCGTTCCGGCGCCTGAAAATAGGTGGGTCTGGGATCCTGAGCCAGCATTCCCAGAACACCTTCACGTTTCTCTTCCGGATAAAATTTTAGAAATTCCTCTGGGAATATGACTTCCAGCCTGTGTTCTTTTGTCTCCCTAGTATACCCTTCTGAAGCCTCAGGCCGGCAGTCTGTCAATGGAATATAGGGTTTGATATCATATACCGGAGTTTCATTGAGCAGGTCCACACCGGCAACCCACAAAACCGGCCCATCCTTCTCACTAAATTCGATGCGCTCCAGCCTCACGCAGGAAAGTCCGATATCATTGGGGCGAAAGGGTGATCTGGTAGCAAATACCCCCATCCGCTTCTTTCCTCCCAACCTGGGAGGCTTTACCGTAGCCGCCCACCGCTCCTTACGAGATTCGGAAAACTTCCATAAAATCCAGATATGTGAAAACTGTTCCAGACCTCGAAAGGCCTGGGGATTGTGAAATTCCGGTTGAAATACAATCTTTCCTTTTAAGGACTCCACCAGGCCGCTCTGACGCGGAATACCGAATTTGCTGGGGAAATCCGTATATACATAACCGATTATCTTCATAATATGATTCTGATCCCTTATTCATTATCGTACAGGTTTATGGGAAATGACAAAAATTTTTGTCGTTTGCTATAGATATACAAAAGCTCCCCTGCAGACAATTCGCCACTCTGCAAAGGAGCATATGTTATGTTAATAAATATTAGCTAATGCTGTCATATTTATCAATAGGATACAGATATCCATCCGTACTTAAACTGGTAGTATAAGGTTCTCCCTCAATCAAAATCTGCATCTTATCCAGCTGGAAGTTTTCACAGTAAGAATTGACAATGGAATAAATCATAAGTTTTTCATCGATTCCTTCTAAGGTATCTATCTGTGTCAACTCCAGGGTTCCGATTCTGTCTCCGGTTCCTGTCTCTTCATCCGGCACACCTGGACCTGGTTTCAACGGGCCTTCAATATCAAGGAAATTCACTACGGTATCCGCAGGCAGAACACCATATTGTATCAAATACTCTGCTACGGTATCCTCATCCATAATCTCCACATCGATCATCTCGTTCTCCAGGCCTGTTTTCTCGTCATTGGGATAAAAGATCATAACCGCATCCATCTTCGGAGCATTGGGATCAGGCTTTCTGGCCTCATCCGGATCAATACTTTCATGTTCCAGCATATCTGGCGTCACACCGCCTGGAAGCGATGTTCCGCCCGGGAGGGTCGTACCGTCTGACAAGGTAGTCCCTTCTTCCGGAATTGTCTCTCCTTTTCCCGACTCTACTTTTGTGGGGGTACATGCTGCCAGAGACAGCACCATCATTGCTCCTGCCATACACATCAATAATTTTTTCATAATCAATCTCTCTCCTTTAGTTCTTTATTGGTTCTTATTGGTTCTGCCAATGGCGGAACCATGTATTTAACTTTCTCAGAGTCTCCACCAGCAGCTCCAGTTCTTCTGGGCGTAACTCCTTTGAGACACTTTCTATCATCGCCTTATGAAATTTGGCGTGGTGTTCATATGCAGCCTTTCCACGCCTGGTTAAAGAGATATACACAACACGCCTGTCTTTCTTGCCTCTCTCTCGGAATACATATCCCTTCTTGACAAGACTGTTCATAGCTATGGTCAAAGTTCCGACTGTTACGGAAAGTTCCCTGGCTATTGACGACATGTTCTTCGGCTCCCCCATTCCGATGGCCTCTATAACATGCATATCATTGCTGGTAATATCCTGAAACTCCTCTGTTATGATTGCCTTCTGTTCAATGTCCATGATATCTCGGAACAGATTCACCAGCACTTCATTCAGCGTACTGTAACTATCCACTGCTACCCTCTCATCTGACGACCTTTTAAAGTTTCTTAACGATTATACATGATTTCATTTTTTCTGGCAACCACTTAATCCTTATAGTTTTCTTAACAAATGAAATATTTTGTTAAAAAAACACTCATAGCAAGGCCTGCGGCCGTGGAAAGCAGTGCTCCAGGCAGCGTATATCTGGTTTTTTTCACTTTTACGGAGAGAAAATAGATGCTCATAGTATAAAAAACCGTCTCCGTGCAGCTGAGCATCAGGGAGGTCATAAAGCCTAACTGGGAATCCGGACCATACTGTTTAAAGATATCCAGCGCCAGTCCGGTGGCAGCACTGGAAGAAAACAGCTTTACCAGCGCTACAGGCAGAAGCTGTGACGGAAATCCTGTTTTTTCTATCCAATAAGCTAAAAAATCCGTTAGGGCGTCCAGAAAACCGGAGGACCTTAAGATTCCCACCGCCACCATCAGCCCCACCAGCGTAGGCATAATGCCTGCCACGGTTTTCATCCCCTCCTTTGCCCCTTTCACAAAGTCATCGTATACGGGACGTTTCATCAGAATTCCAAAACTTACGATATAAAATATGGTGAAAGGTATCATATAGTCCGATAAGTATAAGATCAGCTTCATGTTTTCCCCTTTCAAAAATATTGATCTTTCTCATTTTATTCTTCTCTCCCCCTTTTCAATTCTTATTGTTTCGTATAAAATAAATGATTGAAAGATTTGATAAAGAATGATTGGAGGAGATGATACCATGATAAAATCCATAGATCCCCAGAGCTGGAAACCGGACCTTTCTCTGTTTCGTGAAAAGACCAAAGCCTTTTATGCCGGAGAACTGGACAAAGGGGCTTACAAGGGATTTTCCGGCTATTATGGCAGCTATGCCCAGAGAGGCGGAAAGGCCAATATGCTGCGGCTGCGCATGCCTGCCGGACAGGTGACAAAGGAAAAACTGGCATTTACTGCAAATGTGGTGGAAAAATATAAGGTTTCCCGTATCCATTTTACCACCTGTCAGACCATTCAGCTCCATGACCTTGGCCCTGACACGGCAAGCGCCATTATGGAGGAGGCTCTGGATGCAGGGATCGTAACCTTAGGCGGCGGCGGAGATTACCCCCGTAACGTCATGTGTTCGCCTTTATCCGGTGTGGAAAAAGACGAATTTTTCGATGTTCTTCCCTGGGCTACGGCGGCAGGAGAGTATCTGATGACATTTATCAAAGCGGAAAAAATGCCCAGGAAACTGAAAGTAGGCTTTTCCAATTCCAAAAAGAATGTTACCCATGCCACGTTTCGAGATCTGGGCTTTGTTGCCCGCCCTGACGGCGCCTTTGATGTGTACAGTGCCGGCGGCCTGGGCAATCAGCCTAAGTTCGGGGTAAAAGTAGCGGATGCCGTTGCGCCGGAAAGGATTCTTTACTATATCAAAGCCATGTGGCTTACGTTCCGTGCCTACGGAAATTACGAGAACAGAGGCAAGGCACGTACCCGTTTTATGCAGGATGCTTTAGGGGGTCCGGAGGCCTATAAAAAGGCATATCTTGAGAAATTGGATGAGGTTCTGGCATCCGGCGAGGATTTGACGATCCATCCCAATACGGATTCCGTCTCTAAGCAGGGGGACGGCACTTCCGCGGAGCATTCAAGAGTGATTCCTCAAAAGCAGCCGGGTCTTTATACGGTGGTGTGGCACCCCATAGGCGGTATGGTTGAACCGGAGCTTTTCCTCGCCGTAAACCAGGCCCTTTCTGGGATCCCCTATACAGAGCTTCGTCTGGCTCCGGATGAATCTGCATATATCATCAATCTTACGGGCCAGGAAGCAGAACGCATCCTGAAATTGACCGATGACAGCGCCCGGACTCTGTTTGAAACCTCCATAAGCTGCATCGGTGCAAGCACATGCCAGCAGGGACTTCGGGATTCTCAGACACTTCTGGATTCCTGCATAAAAGCGGTCCGTGATGCCGGGATTCCTGACGGAGCGCTTCCTCAAATCCATATTTCCGGCTGTCCCTCCTCCTGCGGAACCCATCAGGTCGGTGCCATCGGTTTCCGGGGAGCCGCCAAAAAGGTAGACGGAAGTTTACAGCCGGCCTTCACCTTGTATGTAAACGGCAGCGACTATCAGGGTAAGGAAACCATGGGACATGAGGCCGGGGTGATTCTGGAAGCCAGTATTCCTGATTTTCTTGTGAAGCTGGGAAAGGTTGTTGCAGAAAGCAAGATGGATTATGAACAGTGGAGTCAGTCCAATCCGGATGGCCCGGATCGGATTGCTTCGGAATTTCTGGTGTAAGGCAGAGCCTTCGGGTAACAGTTCAAGGGCTATCTGAACTGTTATGCCTTTGGCGGCATCATGCAGAGAGGCTTGCTCTATAAACGTTGAAGAATCGAAAGCATAAGCGGTATGGTGAACAGGGAGAACAGGGTGGATATACAGGTTCCCTGGGCAGCCAGGGAGACATCTCCATCATAGCCGGAACACAGCATGGTAACATTAGCCGCAACCGGAAGCCCCATCAGGATTGTAGCAATATTCGTAACCAGCCCCGGGCCGATGATAAGCCGCAGAACCACGTAGACAATCGCCGGATACACCGCCAGCTTAAGAAAGGACATCAGATACAGTGTCGGTTTTAAAAGCACCTCCCCGAACCGCATCTGAGCCAGCTGGGAACCGATGATAATCATGGCTAACGGTGTGGTCACAGACCCCAGGCTGCTGATAAGCCGGGCTGCCGGTGCCGGTGCATCGATATGAAACAGCACAATCACAAATGCCAGTAAAGCCGAAATAATGGCAGGCGTGCAAAGCTTTTTTAACATATCGCCTGGAGAATCCGGCTTTCCCTGGAGGGTGATGATTCCTATGGTAAACATATGAATATTGAAGATCATCATGAAAATGGCAACAAAAAAGGTGCTTTCCTCCCCATATACGCTGGCGATGATGGGAAGGCCCATGAACCCAAGATTACTGTAATTTAACATTAGCTGATACGTAATGTCCAGATGCAGGACCCGGGTCAGCAATCTGCTGATGATCGGAAGAAGGATAAAGACGCCTATGGCCGTTACCGTCACATGCCATACCAGGCCAGATTCCATGGAATTTTGGCTGAAGGCCGAATTCAGGATCGTGGCGGGCAGGGAAGCTTTCAGGATAAACCCTGAAAGCTTCCCGTTGGCTGTGGCATCCAATACATGGGTTTTACCACATATATATCCTATGGCCATCAGGCCGAACAGCATAAAAATCTGATTCATTAATTCTGTGCTCATGTCTTCCCCCAATTCAATTTTCGAGAGTGCTCTTTCATGTATGGCCAGATTCCCTTTGTGCCTGCGACCTACTATACACTTGAAACGTTTATATGTCAATAAGCGCTGGTCAATGAGAAAGAGGGGGATTTACGATCTCTCCGCTTTTTCCGCCTGTCTTTCTGCACAGGTAGATGTCGCTGATCCTCATGAATTTATCCAGTGCCTTGCACATATCATAGATTGTCAAAAGCGCAATGTTCACTCCTGTAAGGGCTTCCATCTCCACTCCTGTTCTGCCGGTGGTTTTCACGGTACAGTAACAGTGGATCTCCCCATACTCTGGCTTCATCTCAAACCAGACGCGGCATCCGGTCAGCGGAAGGATATGACACATGGGTATTAATTCCCAGGTTCTTTTGGCACCCATAACGCCTGCGGCTGTGGCTACGCCTAAAACATCTCCTTTTCCCACACAGCCTTTCTCGATGGCCTGGTAGGTCTCATGATTCACCGTTATTTTCCCTGTTGCCGTGGCCTCTCTTCTGGTGGCCTCTTTCTCAGTCACATCCACCATCCGCGCTTTTCCGTTTTCGTCAAAATGTGTAAGCTCCATGTTGTCCTCCCGTTTTTATGATTTCAAAAAGAGAAGTTTTTCTTCCCTGATCTCCAGATAATCCGGCACTCCCCGCTTTTGGATTTCCTCCAGACATTCCCTCTGGACAAACCAGCAGATTACCTTTTCATTTTCTCCTTCTTTTTCAGGAAAGAGATAATAGTTTGTCTCAAAAGGCAGTTCCGCTATCTCTGCAAGCCGCATCCTCAGACCGTTCACAGGCCGTTCTCCCCATATCGGCACAAAATCATGGGCCCGGTAGCCGACACAGGTAACATCCTCGGAGACCGGATGATTCAGCCGAAGGCGGATTCCCCAGTCTACGGCGGCTATGGTATGCTGGTCAATCTTTCGAATGGAAGAGAAATTCTTGCAGCCGGTCAGCCTGGCAGCCTTCTCATAGACGGGATTGGAAAATATGTCTTTTGTTTTATTATAAATTACACCCTGTCCCTGATCCATAACCAGCAGTTCCTGGCTGAACCGGTAAATCTCATCTCTGCTGTGGGATACCAGAATGGCTGTCCCCTGGTAATCTTCCAGCATTTCCGTCAATTCTCTCTGAAGCTGGTCTCTCAGGTACAAGTCCAACGCGGAAAATGGCTCGTCTAACAGAAGCACATCCGGCTCATAGGCCATGATTCTGGCCAAGGCTACTCTCTGCTGCTGGCCGCCGGACAACTGGGAGGGAAGGTGCTGCTCAAAACCGGTAAGCTGAAATCTTTCTATCATCTCCTTTACCCGATTTCGTTTTTCTGCTTTGGTCCCTTTCAGGCCGGCTTCTATATTCTGCGCAACGGTCATGGTGGGAAAGAGTGCGTAATTTTGGAAGAGATAGCCGATATTTCTCTCCTGGGGCTTTAAATTCTTATGACCTACCGAATCAAAGAAGGTTCTTCCATCGATTCGGATAAGCCCTTCCTCCGGTTTTTCGATTCCTGCAATGCATTTCAGCGTCATGCTTTTTCCGCAGCCTGATGCCCCCAGGATTCCGATTCGCCTGGACTGTCCCTGAAATTTGACATTCAGGCGAAAGTTTCCGGCTGTTTTCTTTATGCAAATCTCAACTGGCATATTATTATCCTTTTCGTAGAAAGCGCCTCCTGTGTTATTTCTCTGCTTTGCAAAAACATAAAATAACTACCAGCGCTTTACATGCTTCATCTGCTTTCCGCTTACAAGATTCATCAAAAAGATAATCACGAAAGCAATCGCCACCACAATGCCTGTCCACAGACCGGCGGCCGCAAAATCACCGTCTTGAATCACCATGGCAATTTTCTGAGAAATGGTTCCGGTCTTTCCGGGAATGTTTCCTGCAAGCATGGAGGTGGCCCCGTATTCTCCCAGCGCTCTTGCAAAGGTAAGGATGGTCCCGGACGCAATTCCGGGGCCTGCGGTGGGGATTACGATTTTCCAGAAAATCTTCATCTCGGACATGCCCAGGGTACGGCCTGCATACACCAGATTGATATCTACCTGCTCAAAGGCCGCCCTGGCATTGCGGTACATCAAAGGAAGAGAAATGATGGTTGCTGCAATGATACATCCCAGCCAGGATTGCACTACTTTTATATTGAAATTGTCATATAAAAAGATTCCTACCGGCCGCCGGCGGCTGAAAATCAACAGCAGAAAGAATCCGGCTGCCGTAGGGGGAAGTACCATGGGGAGAGTCATAAAGCCATCTATAACGGCCTTTATGACCGGCGGTGCTTTTATTACCTTTCTGGCCATGTAAATTCCCAGAAAAAAGGAAAAGACCGTTGCCACGGCTCCTGTCTTCAGGGAAATAAACAGGGGACTCCAGTCCAGGCTGTTTAAAGTGCTTTTTATTGTATCCATATAAACCTCTTATTTTTCTGTCTCTTATAACCGCTTTT